>CALPQP020000023.1 GCA_943325745.2 Gulosibacter massiliensis | reverse complement strand
TCACCCCCCAGTGCCACCACGGCTTCGCGCATGGTCGCAAGGTCGACGATGCACGGGACGCCGGTGAAGTCCTGCATCACCACGCGGGCGGGGGTGAATTGAATCTCTGTGTCGGGCTCGGAATTCGCATCCCAATTCCCCAGCGCACGAATCTGGTCCGCGGTAATGTTCGCGCCATCTTCGGTGCGCAGAAGGTTCTCGAGGAGGATTTTGAGGCTGTACGGAAGACGGTCGTGGCCCTCCACCGCGTCGAGCCGGAAAATCGTGTAGTCGCGGCCTTCAACGGACAGGGTGGCCCTGGAACCGAACGAATTAATGCTCACAGCTAACTTCTCCTCACGGGGGACAACTCCCCCATCCTAATCCCGTGCGCTGCGGCTAGCGGGCAGCCGCCGACAACGCGGAACGCATCATCAGCCACGTCAACCACAACAGTGCCGCGTACAACGGGACACCCATGAGCAGCTTCGTGGCCGCCAACGCGGTGGTCGCGTGCGCCAGATACAACGGAACTTGGACGAGCAGTCTCAATGCAAAAAAGCAGGCCCACACGACCGTTGCGAGGTACGCGGCACGACGGACGATCGCGCTCGTGCGTGCCGGGTTCTCGGACGCCAACATGCTCGTAAACAACCCGATAAGCGGTCGTCGAATCAGTATCGACACGAGCATCACCGTCATCGAGATGGAGTTGATGATGAAACCGCCGACAAAGTTGTCTTCTGCGCGACCCGTCCATAGGGCAAAACCGGCGCTGAGCGCAATGCCGATGCCACCTGAGACCGCAGGTAGGACCGGAAGTCGCTGGACAAGTCGCGTCACGAGAATTGCAATTGCGACCATGACGGGCGCTGCGACTGAGGGAAACAAATCTCCGGTCACCGTGAACACGACGAGGAACAAAAATCCTGGTGCTGTCGACTCGATGACTCCGCGAACCCCGCCAATTGCGCCAAAGAGAGCCGCTCCCGTCAGCTTTTCGCTCGCGACAAGGGATGCGAGTGCCGATTTCGAGACCGATTCACCGAGTGGGTTCGTCATGCAAACGTCCCCGGCTGGGGAGGAACCCGGAGGGTGAGCAGCTCGCGTGGCGGAAGGGGCTCGGTGCCACGGTTGACAACGATGCTGCGGAACACATCATCGACGGCAGCCGAAAGCGAAGTCGACTCGGCTGCCGGTCCAGAGATTACGCCGCGGAGAAACCACTTTGGGCCGTCAACTCCGATAAAGCGAACGGGCCGCTTCGTCCCGTCAGCCGTAGGAACCGCAGCCCGAAGTTCCGGGCCGAACGGACCCACGATGTGGTCCGCTGTACCGCCCTGTTTCGTGACTTGCGCCGCCACCTGCTCCCTAATCTCGTTCCACAGTCCTTGGGTTCGTGGCGCAGCAAAAACCTGTACGTGCAGCGTCGAACCGTCTATCTCAAACGTTGCTGCCACCAAACGTTTCGTCGCCTCTTCGATGTCTAACCGCAATTGCAGGCCGGTGCGCGGTGTCACCTTGATGGCCCCAAGGTCAATAAACGGCTGCACAGCGCTGACCTCGGAGATGTCGAACGGGCCAGTCATTTCGCGGTCAACCGGCGCGCTCTTCTCGGTCACGATGCCGCTCCAGTGGTTCCGGTCGATCCAAATCCGCCAGCACCGCGAGCGGTGCCGGGAAGTTCGGTGACGGGGACGAATCGAGCGCGCACCATCGGCTGAATAACCAGTTGCGCGATGCGGTCCCCGGCGGCAACCGAGAACGATTCGACGGGATCAGAGTTGATCATGACGACGGAAATTTCTCCTCGGTAACCGGCGTCGATGGTGCCTGGTGAGTTCACCAAACCAACGCCGTGCTTGGCCGCGAGTCCGGAACGTGGCATGACAAACGCGACGAACCCGTCGGGCAGCGCAATTGAAATGCCAGTGGGTATGACAGCTCGCTCACCGGGCGACAAAGTGACACCAATCGTCGACACCAGATCCGCTCCAGCATCCCCGGGGTGTGCGTAGAGCGGGGGTGTTCCAACAATCAGGACCTCGGGTGTCATTCGTTCAGGGTAATGCATGGTCGAATAGTTCCATGATTCGTTACCAAGAATCCCTCACACCTTCGTGGACATTTCACCTTGCACTCCTTGTTGTCCTGCCCATGGGTTTCGGCATGCTCGCGCCCATCAACATCATCGCTGGCTACGTGGCGGCGGTGACGTTCTACGCCGTCTCTCTCGTAGTGTTCATCGTGTTTGCGCCCCGAATCATCGTGACCGATTCACATTTCCGCGCGGGACGTGCGGTTATCGAGCGAACGCTCGTGGGTGACACGACCGTCATCGAAAAACCAGAAAGAAACGGTGCCCTCTCTGACGCCCGGACGTGGAAGGTCATTCGCGCCTGGATACCGCGAGGACTGAGCATCGTCGTGAACGATCCGAACGATCCGACACCGAGTTGGTACGTCTCGACACGGAACCCTGAAAAACTCCGTGACGCGCTGCGGGGAATCTAGGACTCGCACTCCGAACAAAATGCTCCGGTCTTGTTTTCCTTTGCAATCTGCGAGCGGTGCTTCACTAGGAAGCAGGACATGCACGTGAACTCGTCGGCCTGCGGTGGGACAACAATAACGTCGAGTTCCATGCTGGCGAGGTCCTGGCCACTCATCTCGAGACTGTCCGGATTGTCCGCGTCGTCGAGAATATCTCCGGGCCGGGGCTCGGGAACGCGCTCCTGAAGAGCCTGTATCGATTCGTGGTCTTCCTCGCCCTTGCGGGGGGAATCGTAATCAGTAACCATTTTTGAGGTGAAGCCTTTCTGTGCCGTGCCGGCGGCGATAGTTTGCGTCACTTTACAGCGAAAAGCAAACTCACCCGTGACATTCGCGTCGAACGTGTCGCGCGAGGAGTATTCTCGCTGAACAAGAGCAACCGAGGAGTTGGCGATGGAAGAGTTGTCGGTCATCGAGGTGACACGCGATGGAATCATCGTGGTAACTCGAGACGGTCAACGATTTTCACTCGCTCTCGACGAGGCACTCCGCGCCAAACTCGCGCATTCCTCCAACTCAACGACGGCGGTCACTGTGTCCCCCAAAGAAATCCAATCCATGTTGCGATCGGGACTCTCGGTGGCGGACGTCGCATCGCTGACCGGCACCAGTGCGGAAAACATCTCGCGATTCGAGGCACCGATTGTTGCCGAACTCGCGTTCGTCTTGGAACGGGCATTAGGTGTCCCTGTTGTTGCTGACGGAGCCGATTCGTCGTTTGGCAGCGAAATCGGTGGTCGAATTTCTGCTCAGGGAGGTCGGGTCGTGCGCTGGCAGGCCTACCGGATTGACGATGAATGGGTGGTCGGAGCACGATGCCTGCTCGGTGACGTCGAGGAGGACGCTACGTGGTCATTCGACCCTCGGAAGATGACTCTTGTGCCGTCGAACGCTGCCGCCGTTCGAATCTCGAAATCGGAATCCGTCGATGCGGCGCTCTTTCCTCCCCTCCGCGTCGTCCCGCCGAAACCCGCCGCGCGATTTGACAGCGGCGAGTTCGAAACACTTCCGCCGCCCGTCGCTGACGCTCCCGCGACAGAACCACCGGCGAGTGCACCGCCCACGACGACGTCGATTTCGATTGAAATGCCCGCCGTTTACGTCCCAACGGAACTCACCGAAACGGCTGCACAGGTTGATGATTTGACCCGACGCCGTGGCGAACGAAAAGACGCGATTGCGTCGCATCCGTCGACGGGTTCGATTCCCATCATCACTCCCGACATGTTAGAGATACCCGACGATTCGCCCGTCGCCCCCGAGGAAGTTCCCACAACACAGGTGGGTGAGACGGGTAAGAAGCCGCGGCCTGTAGCCGACGTTTTCACGGACCCGACACCGAGCCGCTCGAAACGCCAGCGGGCCGCCATGCCCACCTGGGATGAGATCGTTTTCGGCGCTCGTCCTGACGAGGAATAGTTAGACGAACGCACCGCCGCGAATGACGGGTACCAGGGTTTCCGTTCGGCTCAGTCCACCGTGTTGCCCGACCATTGCCATGGCTTGTTCCGTGGCAATTCCCTCGATGTAGTAAACCGATTCACTCCGCGGAGTCACCAACACATCACCGATCCGTTCGCGAGCAAAGTTCTCGACCTCGCCAAACCACCCCGCGGCGATTGCCTCATCCCGAGAGGCGACATGGGACCGGTGTCCTTCCCCGGCACGCCAGCGTTCCAACGTTCCGGCCCCATCCTCCGAATACAGGTGCAAGAACCGAGGTTCTCCCCCGACCGTCACGCCGTCGAGCAATGTCGACCCCGCGGGCACTATCAGGTGCCTCGACCCGGGGACATCGAGCACACCGTGATCCGCCGTAATGACCAGTCCATCCGTTGGCATGAGTCGGTGCCGAAGGTCGGCAATGAATCCGTCCAGCTCTTCGAGTCGCCGAATCCACTGATCCGAGGCAGCTCCGGACGCGTGAGCCGCCATGTCCAGCTCGGCAATGTATATGTACGCGATTCCCTCGCGATGTGACGCAAAGAAGGCGTCGATCGCGTCGAGCCGATCGCCCCAACTCTTTGCACTCACGTAATGCGCCCCGCGCAAAATCGCCCGAGTCAGTCCCGAGTCGCGATATCGCGGGGACGAGATGATCGCGGCGGGGATGTCGGTGTTTTGTTCCCACAACGTCGGCGCGGGTTGCCAGACCTCTGGATTTAGCGCATCCAATCCCGACAACTGGTTGACAATGTCTCCTGTTGCGGGATCGCGGATGGCGTACCCGAGCATGCCCGTCTGTCCGGGCGAGCGACCCGTCATCAGCGTCGTTAGAGCGGAAGCCGTTGTGGTGGGGAATCCGCTGGGGACATCGGACCGTGAGAGGGAGCCAATATTTCGCGCGTGTGCTGACCGCGCAGAGAGGTTGACGGACCCAAGCCCATCCACGAGAACGACGATCGTTCGCCGGGATGGTGGCAACCGCAGCGGGTTTTCCTCAGCTCGAACAGAAGCGAAAGCGCTAACCAACACGTCCGCGAGGCAACGGTCGTTGGGGCCAATGACAGGTAAAATCGAGGACACTGTGAGTCAAACCCCTTCCTCTTCCGAGCGTATCGATGACGTTGACGTTTCCCACGAGATGCAGGGGTCATTCCTCGAGTATGCCTACTCCGTCATCTATTCTCGCGCCCTCCCAGACGCTCGCGATGGACTCAAGCCCGTTCAGCGCCGCATTATCTACCAAATGGCCGAGATGGGCTTGCGTCCCGAAAAGGGTTACGTCAAGAGCGCTCGTGTCGTCGGTGAGGTTATGGGAAAGCTTCACCCCCACGGCGACAGCGCGATCTATGACGCTCTCGTGCGATTGGCGCAGTCATTCAGTCTTCGAGTTCCGTTCGTCGACGGTCACGGCAACTTCGGATCCCTCGACGACGGCCCCGCTGCGTCGCGCTACACAGAAGCAAAACTCCGCCCCGAAGCAATCGCCATGACAGAAAGCCTCGACGAAGACGTCGTCGACTTTGTCCCGAACTATGACGGGCAGCTTCTCCAACCAGATGTGTTGCCCGCTGCGTTCCCCAACCTCCTCGTCAACGGGGCTGCAGGGATCGCGGTCGGCATGGCGACAAACATGGCGCCGCACAACCTCGTCGAGGTCGTTGCAGCCGCACGCCACTTGATTGCTCACCCTGATGCGACGCTTGACGACCTGATGGCCTTTATCCCGGGCCCTGATCTCCCTAGCGGTGGAATCATCGTCGGGCTCGAGGGTATCCGGGATGCTTATTCGACGGGCAAGGGCGCGTTCCGCACCCGCGCGCGGTCCACGATCGAACAGGTCTCTGCCCGAAAGACGGGAATCGTCGTGACCGAACTGCCGTATTTGGTCGGACCGGAGCGCATTATCGAACGCATCAAGGACGGCGTCACGAAAAAGAAGATTACGGGAATCTCCAATGTGGTTGACCTCACTGATCGCAAGAACGGTCTCCGTCTTGTCGTCGAAGTGAAGACGGGCTTTTCACCCGAAGCTGTCCTTGACCAGTTGTATCGCCAGACACCCCTCGAAGATGGATTTTCTATCAATAACGTTGCGCTCGTTGCGGGAAAACCGGAAACGCTTGGTCTCGTGGACATGTTGCGGGTCTATATCGCCCACCGACTTCAGGTTGTGACGCGTCGTTCGCGTTATCGCCTCGAACGCAAGACGGAGCGCCTTCACCTTGTCGATGGATTGCTACGCGCCATCGTCGATATCGACGCGGTAATCCGAGTCATTCGTGCCTCGGACGACGCCGCGGCCGCACGAACCGAACTGCAGTCAACGTTCACCCTGTCGGAACTTCAGGCCGATTACATTCTCGAATTGCGCCTTCGCCGACTCACCAAGTTCTCGCGAATTGAACTCGAATCGGAACGCGACGTGCTGGTGACCGAAATTTCGGCTCTCACGACCCTGCTGTCAAACGAGGATTCCCTCCGCACGGTTGTCTCGGACGAGCTCGCTGACGTTGCGAGCAAATATGGAACTCCCCGGCGGACGACACTGCTCGATAGCGAGGACGTTCCCGTCGTTGGCACAATTGCCAGCCAAGGCCTCGAACTCGAGGACGAACCCTGCAGCGTCATCCTGACCGCGACCGGCAAATTGCTGCGGACGCCTGCAACATCAGAGTTTTCTGCTGTAGCCAAACGGGTGAAGCACGATGTCGTTCGGTCAGTTGTCCGCACGACCACTCGTGGCGATGTCGGTGCGATCACGTCACATGGCCGCTTTATTCGATTTACACCGGTGGCACTCCCATCATCCGCCGGTGCCATCGCTTACGCGACTGGATCAAAAGCAACCGACTACGTCGTTGGACTCGTTCCCGGTGAAAAAGTCGTCACGATTGTTCCTCTCTCGGACATCCCGTTGGCTCTCGGAACTCGACGCGGCACCGTGAAACGAGTCGATCCGACAACTTTCCCGGCCCGCGCAGATTTCTCCATCATCAACCTCGATGACGGCGACGCCATCGTCGGGGCAGACCTAGCCCCAGATGGGCACGAACTCGTCTTCGTGACACTCGACACTCAATTGCTGCATTTCCCCGCTTCCAGCGTTCGCCCACAGGGAATCGGCGCATCAGGTGTCGCGGGAATCAAACTGGCCGAAAGCGATGTCGTCGTCTCATTTGCGAGTGTCTCGGCCGACTCCAACGCACACGTCGTCACGATCACGTCTGCGGGCGCGACGTTGACCGGTGCCGACCCGGGCCGCGCCAAAGTCACTCCGTTGACGGAATACCCAGGAAAGGGTCGTGCAACGGGCGGAGTGCGCTCCCACACGCTGCTCAAGGGCGAAGTGGGCCTGATTCTCGCGTTCGTTGGCTCAGATCCGCGAGCCTGCGCGAGCGACGGCACATCGCGCGAACTACCGACCGAACTGGGAAAGCGCGACGGGTCAGGATCGCCGCTGACCGACGTCGTATCGGTTATCGGGACACGGCTGCGCTAAACGTCAATTCGATCGCGATCGAGCGCGCCGTCGATGATGAACTCGCGACGCGGGGCAACCTCGTTGCCCATGAGTAACTCGAACATCAGTGTCGCCTTCTCGGCGTCATCGATGCGCACTCGGCGCAGTGTTCGGTGCTCAAGACTCATCGTGGTGTCGGCAAGTTGATCCGCATCCATCTCGCCAAGTCCCTTGTAGCGCTGAATGGGTTCCTGCCACGAGCGCTTCGTTGTGCGCAAGGAGTCTAAGGTCGCGTGTAGTTCGGCTTCAGAGTAGGTGTACATCACGTCGTTGGCCTTGGAGCCAGGATTGATCGCCACGATGCGGTGAAGAGGCGGAACTGCCGCATAAACACGGCCGGCGTCGACCAGAGGTCGCATGTATTTGAAGAATAGCGTCAACAACAGAGTCCGAATATGTGCGCCGTCGACATCCGCGTCACTCATGATGATGACCTTGCCGTATCTGGCTTGCGCGAGGTCGAATGTTCGGCCACTTCCCGCGCCAATGACCTGGATAATCGAGGCGCACTCGGTGTTCGACAACATGTCCGCCACCGAAGCCTTTTGGACATTGAGAATTTTGCCTCGGATAGGTAATAACGCCTGGAATTCAGAGTCCCGTGCCAACTTCGCCGTACCGAGTGCGGAATCACCCTCAACGATGAATAGTTCGCTACGTTCAACCTCGTCTGATCGGCAGTCAACAAGTTTCGCCGGCAGGGTTGATGACTCGAGCGCGTTCTTTCGACGCTGTGTCTCTTTGTGAGCGCGAGCCGAAATGCGGCTCTTCATTTCGGCAACAATCTTTTCCAGCACGAGCGCGGATTGTGCCTTGTCGTCCCGCTTGGTTGATGCGAACTTTTCTTCCAACGCAGCCGCGACAACCGTCGAGACCACCTGGCGGATCGCCGGAGTTCCCAGGACTTCCTTCGTTTGTCCCTCGAATTGTGGTTCGGCGACTCGAACGGTCAAGACAGCCGTGAGCCCCGTCAGAATGTCGTCTTTTTCAAGTTTGTCCGTTCCCACTTTGAGTCGTCGGGAATTCTTGTCGACCTCTGCCCGGAGGACTTTCACAATCGCCTGTTCGAAACCGGTCACGTGGGTTCCGCCTTTGGGCGTCGCGATGATGTTGACGAATGACTTTTGCACGATGTCATAGCCGGCGCCCCATCGCAGCGCGATGTCCACGTGGCAGGATCGTTCGACTTCTGTCGACACCATGTGCCCCGCGTCGTCCAAGACGGGTACCGTCTCGCTATAGGTTCCATCGCCGGTCAAGCGCCACACCGACGTCAGTGCTGAGTCTGGAGCGAGGAACTCGGTGAACTCGGTGATTCCGCCTGCGAACGAGAATACGTGGTGTTCGGGCGCATCGGACCGTTCGTCCGAGACCGATAGCGACAACCCCGGAACCAGAAATGCTGTTTGACGTGCTCGCGAAAGTAGCGTGTCAAGTTCGACAATCGATGATGTCCCGAAGATCTCTGGGTCCGGCCACCACCGAACGCGTGTACCGGTGACCCCCTTCGGCGCCTTGCCCACTATGCGCAACTCAGAGTTATCGATATACGGGGTGAACGACGACCCCGGTCCGTAGCCCACAGTGTCATCGAACAGTCCCGGCTCGCCACGATGGAACGACATCGCGTAGGTTGATCCGTCGCGGTCGACGAAGACATCGAGGCGTTCGCTGAGGGCGTTGACCACCGACGCGCCGACACCGTGCAAACCACCCGACGCCGTGTACGAGCCGGACCCGAACTTGCCACCCGCGTGCAATTTTGTGAAGACAACTTCGACACCGGAAAGGCCCGTCCGGGGCTCAATGTCGACCGGGATTCCGCGACCCGTGTCATGGACCTCGACACTGCTGTCGGGGTGAAGCGTGACGCCGATTGATGAACCGTATCCCGCCAGAGCTTCGTCAACGGAGTTATCGATTATTTCCCACAGACAGTGCATGAGACCACGTTCATCTGTCGAGCCGATGTACATCCCAGGGCGTTTCCGAACCGCCTCGAGTCCTTCAAGGACACTGAGATGACGGGCGGAATATTCGGTAGCCACTGATTTAGCCTTCGCTGACGGGGACGTGTCCTACCCTAGGCGAGCTCGTGGCGGCAGAGCGACAGGCTCTCCGCGGTTGTGAACAAAATTTACGCCCATGGCGAAACGAGGTGTTTTTCGAACGGGAATGTCCGACTCTCGTGATGGAATAGAGACATCGAAAGGAAGTACATGACCACGACGCACTCCCCCTCTGAAACCGCCACCGCACACGAGCTCAGCGCGCTCGATCGATGCGATTCGTGCGGAGCACAGGCCTATGTGCGCGTCCGAATTCGCTCCGGCGAACTATTCTTCTGCGGACACCACGCGAGTGAGGTCAAGCCAGCGCTCGCTCCTGCCGCTCTCGAGTGGCTCGACGAGACAGACCGCCTCATCGCAGCCGACGCGAGTTAACTCCCTCTCTCGTGCTCGTTGGCCGCTAAGCCTCGAGCACGCT
>CALPQP020000022.1 GCA_943325745.2 Gulosibacter massiliensis | reverse complement strand
CTCACGGGTACTGCGCTCGGGGCGAAACAACCCGGTGGGTTGTTTCGGAAAAGGTAACGAGATTCAAATCTTTGAGTGGAGCTAAGGGGATTCGAACCCCTGACCTTCTCATTGCGAACGAGACGCGCTACCAACTGCGCCATAGCCCCAAGGTGTTCAGGATCGCACCGCTCGCATTCGGACAAATGTGCTTGCGAACGCTTGTATTAATAAATAGAATGAAACGCGATTCATATACAAGAAAGGCTTTCCCGAATGAATACAAAAACGTGGGCGACAATCGCACTCACCGCCGGCTTGACCGTAATCAGCGCGACGCCGTCATCGGCAGTTGTCACGTCAGTTGAGTTCGTTCCATCTACGTCATGCCCCAGCACCGACACCACGTTGTTCGTGAATGGGCAATCCACGACCCTCGTGAGTATTGGAGCTGGATACTGGTACAAGGAATCCCTCGACGGTTCGGTGAGTTATTATGACGGCGCGAGCACCGATATGTGGCCAGGTCTTTACGCTTATGCCGACTTCTCGACGTGGCCGGTAACCTATGAATGGATCATCGAAATCTACCAAGGCGATCCTCGAGTTCCAGGTAGTACGCTCGTCGCGTCCGACACTCTGACTATCACTGGTACCTGCCCTGACGACGAGAGGGGCGAAAGGCCTGGGCGCAAGTCGGTCGATTCAGATGAGTTGGCAACTACGGGCAACAACCCCGCGGTTGGCACCTGGATTCCCGCTCTTGGACTTGTGGCCATAGCGCTGGGGACTCTTCGTTTTTGGCGCCGCAAGCGGTCGGTCTAGTTCCCAAATTCGAACAATCCATCGGTCGAACCGAGGTTAGTTCGCGCGACGGGCTCGAAGCGCCGCGGTGATGTCTATCGTGCGGGTCCCGTCTGCGGCAGACTCGGTGGGCTCGGTGAAGCGGGGGTCCGCGGCCACTCCGAGTTGAGATGCGCGAGCCGCTTGTTCGCGGATACGCGAAGCTCGCTCGCGGGCGGCGATGGCTTTGGCGTGTTCCTCGGTGACAATAAGTCCCGCTCCGTCCGGAATCGAACGATGAACGGGTGGGGTGCGGATCGGGGTCCACGTTTCGTCGACGGCAACAGGCGTAGCGACACGCGGTCGGGTCGCGACCGGTTTGACCGCCGGCACACCCGCGGTGTTCACCGCGACCAAACCAATCAGCGCAAGAAGTCCGAAACCCGCAGAGAGGGCCAGGTAGGACCAGGCTGCGAGATAGAACGCGAATCCCGCACCGGCGGTCGATAACACAATCGCGAGCGTCAACCACAGTTTCGTCGTGCGGTGACGCGCGGCCATCGCGGGTGAGGCCTCAAACACGGCCTGACGCCGTGCCCGTTCCCCATGACGATCTGTGGAACGCGCCAGTCGTTCCAATTCACGTCGGTGCTCAACGAGTTCCCGCGTTGACATCTCGTTCATCGGTGTTCGCGAACGAATCCCCAAATCCTGGGTGGTCGCGCTGATACGCCGTGCGTTGCGCTCGATCGTGCGCGATTCGTACCGGTCACGCAGGCCCGGGGCCAAATATACGAGCCACAGGAGTCCCCCAACGATCAACGTCAGGGTCGGTCCAAGGCCACTGTCCACGTCCTCTACGCTAAATCGCGACGAGGGATTCAAGCCCCAGGCGCGCGCGGTGTGTTTTTCAGAGAATCGGTGTCCGGGCCGCGATGCGGTCGGCTTCAGGAATCTCCGCAAGGCTTTCGTTCGCGGTTCCCCGAGTAATTCGCGCGAGCAACCCGCCCGGTGCCTCGTCGATGGTGACCGCGAAACAGAAGTGGTCACGCCAATCGCCGTCGATGTGAATGTAGCGACGCCGAAGACCTTCGTAGCGCATTCCCAGTTTTCGCACAATCCGCAACGAGGAAACGTTCTCGGGTCGAATACAGATTTCGATGCGGTGGATTCCGAGTCCCGTGAAACACCAATCTATGACGAGCGCGACGGCGGTCGGAGTGATTCCCCTTCCCGCACGGTCCTCAGAAATCCAGTATCCGATTGAACCCGACGATAGCGACCCGAACGACAACCCACTGACCGTAATCTGCCCGACGACCTCGCCGTCGTGCTCGATGATGAAGGGTGCCGCGTGGTTCTGCCTGGCAAGCCTGAGCAGCGATCGGATAATGTCACCGACTGCAGGCAACGCCGAATAGCCGGGAATCGTCGCTTCCCATTTCTCAAGCCATGAGCGATTTTCCGCGAGAAGGTTTCGCAACGGACGCGCATCGCGGGCGCGAATAGAGCGGACGTGAACGCCCCCGTGGTTCAGAGACGGGACGAAGATCACGGACGGCGGTGCGCTTCGTCGTCGAGCCAATTCTCGAGTGCAGGCCCGAGGTCGGGGCGCTGCAACGCGAGTCGAACGATGGCCTTGATGTAATCGAGTTTGTCCCCTGTGTCATAACGGCGACCGCGAAAAACAATGCCCAGCACCCCCCCAGCAATGTTGTTGGTAGCCATGTGGCGCAGTGCGTCCGTCAGTTGGATTTCGTTCCCTTTGCCGGGTTCGGTGTTCTCCAGAATGCCGTAAATCTCGGGACGCAAAACATACCTGCCGATGACGGCAAGGTTCGACGGGGCGTCCTTCGGGTCTGGCTTTTCGACGAGATCAACGATGCGCACGACATCACCCTCACCGATGTCGTCAATCGTCGCAATGCCGTAGTGGTCGGTCATGTCGCGCGGCACCTCCATGAGGGCAACAACCGAGGCGTGGTGCGCGTCGTGTGCGGCGATCATCGGTCCGAGTATGTTGTCTCGCTCGTCGATGAGGTCATCCCCGAGCAGAACGGCAAACGATTCGTTGCCGACGTGCATTTTCGAGCGAAGCACCGCATGCCCGAGTCCACGCGGTTCGCCCTGACGGACGTAGTGCATGTCGGCGAGATCGGTAGATTGTTCGACCGACGCGAGTCGCGACGAGTCCCCTTTTTGTCGAAGAGCACTTTCTAGCTCGGGAGCGTTGTCGAAGTGGTTCTCGAGTGCGTTCTTGTTTCGACCCGTGATCATGAGAACGTCGGTGAGGCCATTACGCACGGCTTCTTCGACTACGTACTGGATTGCAGGCTTGTCGACGACGGGAAGCATTTCTTTTGGCATCGCCTTGGTAGCAGGAAGGAATCGAGTGCCCAGACCGGCGGCGGGAATGACCGCCTTGGTGATGTGAGATGACATTGGTTAAGGATACCGTTGCGCGGCCTCTTTATGATGGGCACATGACCACCCATGCCGACAAAGCGGAATTGCGTGCTTTTGTTCGATTGACACGTGCTGCTCGCTCGACAGAAGAACTAATCTCGGCTTCGGACGATTTCGAACAGTTTCTCGTCTTTTTGGCAGACCAATACGGGTGGCGCCGAATCGCCGCGTTCATTCCAACCCCAACCGAACCGCCCATCGCGCGCGGCCTCAACACGTTGGTCTTGGCTGGCGTTTCGGTGATTGTTCCCGTGGCGGAAGCCGACGGGCAGCTGGATTGGATGGAACTCGGCCCCGACAGAATTTGGTCGACGACGAACGATTCGATGGGGATGCCGATTCCGTCGACGGGCTCGAATGCATCGCCTACCGATCTTGACGCGGTGCTGATCCCTGCCGCCGCCGTCGACCGCGACGGGAACAGACTCGGGTGGGGTAAGGGCTTCTACGACCGTTTTCTGGCGACAGTCGAGGGAAAGCCGCTGTTGATTGCCGTGGTGTTCGATTCCGATTGCGTTGTCGACGTCCCGACCGACGAGCACGACGCACCGGTTGGAGCGATCCTCACCGAAACCGAAATCTCGTTCACTCAGTAGTGTGGTGGCTTTTCCGCCTTGAGCCGTTCGTCGTTGTCGGTCTCTGAGTGACGTTCGGGTTCCGGTGCGGGCGTCGGGTCAGTACCGAGTGGGGCCGGGCGAACAACTCGGCGCCTAGGAGGCTTCTTGTCCGTCACGCAGAATTCTTTCGATCTGATCGGCGACAAGGTCGGGGCTGAGGAACAGCTGGAGCTCGTGTATTCGGGCATATCGCCAACCGCAGCGAGCCAGCATGTTCGGCCGAATTCGCAGTCCTTCGCGAAGTGTCATCGGCATGATGTTGTCGTCAATATCAATCGCGACACAATTGTCGCCCATCCGCGCTGCAAGCGGAATCCCCGGTACGTCGGTGAGAAGCGTCATGCCACGAGCACTGAGGCGCGTTCCGAGGTCATGCACCAGCGGGTGTTGTTCGCTCTGGTGCGGAACAAACGCGAGCGTTTCGTCGACGAACCGCCCGAGAGCATTGACACCCTTTGACATTCGCTCATCGCGGAGTTCCGCGATGCTCAGTGCCGAAATCACAGTGAGGTGGCGTGTCGCCCGAGTCATCGCGACCGCGATAAGGCGCTCTCCATCCTCCGTCGACAGCGAACCGAGGTCACTGAGGACGCGACCGTGGGGGCTGCGACCAAAACCGAGGGCAAAAATCACCCGATCGCGCGTCACCGCCGACGCTTGTTGCAAACTGAGCACGACGAATGGCGCGTCTGCGTGACGGGTGAAGAAATCCTGCAGTGTCCGGTTCGCTGGCAATGCGCTGTGGATCGCTTCCTGCACGCGCGCCACGGTGATGGATGACGCGCTGATCACCATGAGCGAGTGCTCTGGGTGAAGCGTCGCATGCTCGACGACGTTCGCAACAATGGCATCGAGTTCGGTGGCGGTCGCTTCAATACGGCCCGACTTTTCGTCGAGTTGACCTTTGCCCTCGACAGTGATGAACGACAATCCGCTTTCGCCGAGTGAGGCCGATGCGAGTGGCCACGCGCGTAAGCCACCCGAATAAAGCTGACGAGAAATCTGCGCGGCGAGTCCGGTCCCGAGAGGACGGTACGACATTGACATCGCGTGGGTCGGCAGAATCTGCGCAAGTTCGGCCAGCGCCGAGCGCGACCCCAGCCCGGCATCAACCGAATCGTCCGGAGTCACGGTAAACGAGGTCGGACGGTCGGTGACGGGGTCACCGAATGTGACAATCTGGTCACCGCGGGAAATCGCGGGGGCAACCTCGGCGACAGACATCGCCCCGGCATCGACAAGAATCACAACATCGAATCGTTGGTGTGGCGCGAGGGTTCCAATTTCGTAAGGCGAGACACACCACACCGGCGCCAAAATGTCGGTCAACGTCGGTGCAACCGCCACGAGGTTACTGACGGACGTCGGACCTACGGTCAAAGCCGTCTTGATCGCAGAGGTCTCGTCGGGAAGGTCGGTGATCGCGATTCGCCAGGCTTCCGCGAGTGAATGGGCAAGTTTCTGGGCATTACCCGTGATGTGGGCGTGGTCGACGAGTCGGAAATCGTTCTCAAGCCGATCCAGAATCAACGTATCTGCGCCGAGTAACTGTCCCCGATCCGCAATGATCGCTTCGAGGACCCCGCGCCACCACGCAAGTTGAAGTTCGGCGGTGATGATGTCGCGCGTAACCATTCGCCCAGCAAAAATGTTGAGAAGCCCTTCGAGCCCGCGTTCACGCATCGAATCCACAATCGCACTGCGTTCGTGAACCGTGTCGATGCTCGTGCTATCCGCGGCCAGCGCCGCAACCAACTCGGATACGGCGGAACGAGGTTCGATGTCTAGCCGACGAGCAAGCGGTCCGTTGAGCAACGCGACGTCGGACAGAACCTGGTCAAGTTGTTTTCCCAGACCAACAAAACCGGGCGGTACCGAGGGCCGGAAGGCCGCATTGACCAGTGTGTTCCACTGGGTTCGGGCGACGCGCGCCGCAGTGAGCGCATCGAGCATGTCAGGAATGTGAGCACCGGGGCGAACGAACTCTTTCGCGAGTTTCTTGAGCCGGCGTCTCTGGGCTCCGGGAATGGCGTCATCGCGCGTCGTGGGTGTGTAGGCCGCAACGAAGTCGTCGATAGACCTGTCGAAAAGTTCGGGCGTGAATCTGTCCAACGTTGCGCTCACACCGTTCAGAGTGTCCAATCGATACCGAAGGTCATCCAACGAGGATCCCGCTCCCACCGGCGTCGGCTCGAGAATTTCCACCGCCATGCTTTCGAGAGTTGACAGGCTGGTTGAATCGAGGCGAGTGGCCGCGTGTAATGCCGCCGAGGCCTGAGCGGCGTTATCAAAGTGCGCCGTCGCCCATGGTGAGGCCGCGCGAGCGGATTGGAACTGGCCAAGATCAGCGGCCGCGAGGAGAGTACTCACGACCTCGTCCATCGTTGAAGTCAAGGCGATCACCGAATCGACATCAAGCGACACTTCGTTGGTTGCTTCGGTCGTATTGGCCAAACGCGCGAGTTCCCGAATCGCATCGAGAACGCTGACACGGAAACGCGGGTCGGGTTGGTTGAGCGCCGTCCGGTAATCGCCGAGGACGCTGCGCATTCGTAATAGCGCCGTATCAACTTCCATCGTGTTGGGTACCGGTGTTTTTTCAATTCGGCTGATCGAACGGATGAGGTCAGCCTTGTTGGTGGAGGGCGACGCACCCAGACCGTCGAGCCCCAGATTTCCAAAGCTGCGGCGGATGTCATCCAGTCGTGCTCGACGAGGACCCGCGACGAGGACTCGCTTGCCCGAACGAATGAGTTCGCCCACAGCATTGACGATGGTTTGCGTCGCGCCCGATCCTGACGGAGTGCCGACGACAATCGAGTTACCGGCAACAATGTGGGCGATGATTCGCTCCTGCTCGGCATCCGCATCGAGCAACAGGCTGTCGGTATCGAGGCTTCGCGTGTCCGAATTCCCCGGGTCTACCGCTGCGTGACTCTCAGCAAAGATGCCCATCGCGTTCGGGTTCCCGCCGATCGTATCGAGCAGCGGGTGGTCGAGAATTCGAGCGGCACTCACCATGTTCGACGCAACATCACTCAAATTGGCGATCGCGAGTGTGGGGACAACCATTGCACCGTCAATGTGGGCAATGAGACCGTGCAACCGATCGAGCGCACCGTTAGGTCGGAACGACCCGTTGTCATTGGTCAGCGCGACGAAAGTCCGCTCATCAAGGGCGATTCCGAATTGGTAAGCGAGTTCGCGAGCGAAAGCGGGGTTGAGGTGCAAAGCGCCCGTCAACTGAACCTCGAGGTCGTCCCCTTTGCGGTGCATCGAAATCGGACGCAGCAGCATCGGTGCCGTGAAATGCTCGTCGCCGTTCATCCAGGACACGAGGCCGACGGCGAGGACCACCGAGTCGATTCCGCGTGCGGCGGCGAGTTCGACCGCTTTGTCGTTGATGCGCAACGCGCTTTGTCGGGCACGGTGAAGCGCAACATCATCGCGAACAAGATTTCGCAAAAGTGTCGGCGTGCCGGCAAAGAATCGGGCGAGGCCGCCGGGGTGACCCGTGCTCAGTTCGATTGCGACGTGGCTGGGGAAATGCAGAAGGGGGTTCGTTCCACCAAGTTTCGACAGTTCACGTCGCCACTTTTCCCACACGGTGTCGGCGACGTTGGTGATTGTCGCCGTTGCGTTACCGGTGGCGAGGTTTGACGGGTCATCGAACGCAGACAGCGCGCGGGAAATGTCGCCTGTCCAGTCGCTCTCGTCCGACTCCAACACGCTTTTACGCTATCGGGAACCCTGTAAAAACCAGGGAACCACTCCGATGGCTGAATTTATCGTCATCGGATGGAAAAACGAGCGCAGGATATCCATTGAGGCGTGCCGCTGGAGCGGGAGAGTCCTGCGGACTCTCCCGTCTTATTCAACGGGGAAGCTTTACGAAGTTATGAGAAGTGCCGCTGGAGCGAAGAAGTCCAGTGGACTTGTTCGTGGTACTCGACCGGTCACCAATTCGACGGTTTTAAGGAGTGCCGCTGGAGGGACTCGAACCCCCAACCCTTTCCTTAGGACGGAACTGCTCTTCCATTGAGCTACAGCGGCGTTAACTACATTCAACCACGGTTGGGTTTTAGGCAGCGAGGTAGTCGTTCCACGCCGGCACGTCTCGGTCGATTCCACGCACCAGCCACGATGTTCCACGGGGTTGCCTGGGTTGACTGGACAGAGACCACCCGAGTTCGCGCAGGGTGCGATCAGCCTTCTCGTTGTTGCAGCGGACACAGCAGGCGACGAGGTTTTCCCAGCTATCAGATCCGCCGCGCGATTTGGGTTGGACGTGATCGATTGTGTTGGCGACCTTGCCGCAGTAGGCGCATCGATGGTTGTCTCGACGCAGCACGCCACGCCTCGTGAGCGGCACGCCGCTCGCCATCGGCACGCGGACGTAGCGGCTGAGGATGATGACGCTGGGCCGATCCCACAAGCCCGAGATCCCAAAGACCGGGTTATCTGGTTCGTGGGCAAGAATGTTCGCTTTTCCGGTCATGACGAGCACGATGGCTCGGCGATCCGAAACCACGGCGAGTGGCTCATAACCAGCGTTGAGGACCAGGGTTCTCATGGTGTTCCTTTCGGTCCCACATGGGGTGTGGGTTTTCGGGGTTCTGCCACCGTTTCTCGATTCGGGCACAAAAAAAGCACCGTCTTCACAGACGATGCCTTCCGTTGTCGCAACCGTGTCGGTGCGAAACGACGCTCGGACTTATCGGGTGTTCCCAGTCGAATCCTCGGGGGGAGGCTCTGTGGGCGCCCGTCAAGCCGCAAACGAGTCGAGTTGTGGTGGTCACGTGCTCAGACTACGCCAGTCAATCCCGTCACTCGGTATTGGCGCGCTAATTAATTCCCACGCGCACGATGTAAAAGTGGGGTGTCCAAATGTCGCGAATGCTCACGTATCCACCAGCGGCCGGGGCGTCAAGGATCCTTCCGTTGCCGGCATAGATTCCGTCGTGACCCGCCATGATGACGAGGTCGCCGGGCTTGGCGTCGGCGAGTTGAATCGGTCGACCCATCGCCGCTTGCGCACTGGCACTGTGAGGAAGCGAGACACCAAACTGTGCATAGACAAATTCGACGAGTCCCGAGCAATCGAAGCCAGCAGGGGACGCACCACCGAAGAGATAGGGAACCCCGATGTATTGCTTTGCAACGTCGAACACTTTCGAGAGTTTGAAGTCGGGATACGGCGGATTCTTGACGTAGTCCTCGGCGGACGGTCCGTGGTACTCCGGGAAGACGATGCCTGCCGCGGCAAGGCGCTGGATTTCGGCAAAACTCGCGGCACGGAATTGTGATTGACCAACGGCGAGCGCCGTCTCGCTGGTGACAACGACATCTTGCGTGGCTTCGGCAGCGTTGATGGTTTCGGGCCTGAACGCATAGGCCGGCAGTGCAACGGTTCCCACGAGAGTAGAGACGAGCGCAAAGACAGAGACCCTGCGAGCGTTTTCGCTCACCATCGCGCGGCCCGCGCTGCGGGCAATGAAACGAACGACGTCACCGATTGCGAGGGCTGTGGTCTGGCCGATCCGAAAGAAAGCGTTATCCAAGAGTTTGCTCCTGAGCCCGGGGCGCTTCACCTCCCCGTCATTCAGTTTGTTTAACCTCACACAGACGGGGAAATCGGGCCGTGTGGGGCTGTTCTGTGTGCGCTGTGGCGCTGTTGGAACTTTTCGAGTTTACCGACCGACCCTATGAACGGGCTTAGCGAGTCCCTCGGCGTGGCAAAACTATCGAATTTAGAACCATGTGGATTGTTTAGACTTGGGCCATGACCGAATTCCGACTGCCCCCCGAGCTCGTCCCCGTTGACGGTAGGTTTGGCTGCGGTCCGTCGAAGATTCGGTCGGAGCAAGTCGAATATCTTGTCGCGAACGCACACTTGTTAGGGACATCCCACCGACAAAAACCCGTCCGTGAACTCGTCAAGCGTGTTCGCGCGGGACTTGCAGACCTCTTTCGATTGACCGACGGCTACGAAGTGGTCCTGGGCAACGGGGGCTCAACGGCTATGTGGGATGCGGCGGCCTTTTCCCTTATTGAAAAGCGCAGCGCGCATCTGTCCTTCGGAGAGTTCGGGCAGAAATTTGTGACAGCCGCGAGCGCACCGTGGCTCGCCGCACCGGCCGTCGTCCATGGTGATCCGGGAACCGTCTCGGCATTCGCCGGCGACGAGGAAGCCGACGTGTTCGCCTACCCCCATAACGAAACGTCGACCGGTGCCATGGCTGCGGTACGTCGCCAGGGGCCGGCGGGGTCACTCACCGTGGTCGATGGAACAAGTGCCGCCGGCGGTGTCGATATCGATGCGCTCGAAACCGACGTCTATTACTTCGCACCGCAAAAGAACTTTGCGAGTGACGGCGGCGTGTGGTTCGCTCTCATGTCCCCCGCCGCCATCGAACGGATCGGGCGAATCGCCG
>CALPQP020000021.1 GCA_943325745.2 Gulosibacter massiliensis | reverse complement strand
GTCGACGAGGTGGCCGTCGCGTTCGTCGGCCTCGACGACAATCAGTTTTCCGCCGGGAACCTTGTATTCGCCCTTCATGTGGTGATGGATCGAAGTCGTTCCGTGAACCACGACGAGAGATCGGCGAAGACCTCGTCGCGGTTCGTTTCGTTGTAGACCTCGTGTCGGGCTCCTCGATACGAAATCAACGTCACATCGCTGTAGCCAACCTTGACGTACCGGTCCGCGAGCGCCACCACGGATTTCTCGTTGCCCAGCGAATCGTCGTCGCCTTGCAACATGAGAATCGGAACGTCACGCGTCGGGGGCTTGGGCGTGCCCAAGAGTTGCAGCGCGCCTCGAATTCCAAACTGTTTCATGGCGTTCGCTCGAAACGTGAAGGGATCCGTGACAAAGGCGTGATGAACCGAGACATCGCGGCTCAGCCATTCGTTTCCCGTCGTTCCGAGGTGTGCGTGTTTCGCGTTAAGGTCCCCGCCGTTCATGGTCAGTAGCGTTCGAAGCGCGGTTCCCGACCAGACCACGAGATCTGCGTCGAGCGTGCCGGCATCCAGCGCAATCTGGCCGAATAGTGACCCCATTGAGTGGCCGAGGAACGCGAGCGGCAGGCCGAGGTTCTCTGCACGAGCGATTCGCGTCATCTGGCTGATGGAATCGATCGCGCCGTTCACGCCGCGCGGACCGAGATAGCCGAATTTTTCGACACTACCGTTCCATTGACGAAGTCCCGTCTCGCCGTGCCCGCGGTGGTCGTCGGCGTACACCGTGAAACCCCGATCCGCCAGGTACTGAGCAAGTTGCTCGTAACGCCCTCGGTGGTCCCCCTGTCCGTGAGAGATCTGAGCGACGGCGACCGGTTTCGGTGAGGCCCATCGGGTGTAATGAATCGTGACGCCATCGGAATCGACGTAGGTGTGGGTGGTTCCGCGGACTGTGACCATGCGCCCCATATTAGGCGGTGCGGGGCAAACCGCGTCGCCTGCCTAGGATGAGAGACATGGTCGTTCGTCGTAAACGTAGTGCACGTGAACCGAGACCCTCAATGTTTCGGGCTCTGGCAAATCGCAACTTCCGCATCTGGATCATCGGGGCTCTCCTCGCCAACATCGGCGGATGGGGGCAACGCGCGGCACAGGACTGGCTCGTCCTCACCGAACTCACGAATAATGATGCCGTCGCACTGGGGTTCAGTCTCGCTCTTCAATTCGGTCCGATTCTGATTCTCGGGCCGTTCGTCGGGCCGTTCATCGACCGATTCCCCGGTCGGATCATCATCTTTTGGGCGGCTGTCATCGAAACCCTCTTCGGCATCATTCTCGGAATCGCCGTGCTAACCGGTGTTGCGACGCTCGGTCTCGTATATGCGCTCGCTCTCGGTCTCGGCATCGTCCAAGCAATAGAAACGCCGACCCGGCAAATCTTTGTCAACGAGCTCGTCAGCAAAGATAACGTTCCCAATGCCATCGGGCTCAATTCGATGATGTTCAACTCATCGCGGCTCGTCGGTCCGGCGCTGGCCGGAATCGGAATCTCGTTAGTGGGGACGGGCTGGACTCTCCTTTTTGCCGGGCTCAGCCTCGCCTCTGCGGTTATCGCCATTTCCATGCTCCGACGCAGCGAATTGCACACCGTCCTGAAGGCCCTCAAGGAACGCGGTCAATTCCAAGCCGGGCTTGCCTACATTCGATCCCGCGCGGACCTCCTCATCGTGCTCACGATGTTGTTCGTCGTTGGCACACTCGTGTTCAATTTCGGGATCTTTTCAGCAACCATGGCGGTCGTCGAATTCGGGCTCGGGGCGCACGACTACGGTTTCATCATGTCGGCTTTGGCCGTGGGATCTCTCGTTGGGGCTCTCCTCGTCGCCCGAAGTTCCCGGCCTCGACTTTCCGTCATCACCATGGCCGCCGCGTCGATTGCTGTCGGAGGTCTGGCCGCATCGCTGGCACCGACCGTGACGACATTCGTTGTCCTCTTCCCCATCTTGGGCTTCGGTGCGGTGCTCATGGTTGCAACAATCAACGGTTATATCCAAACCACGACAGATGAAATCTATCGCGGGCGGGTGATGGCCATTTTCTCGACCCTCCTCATGGGCGCGACACTCATCGGCTCGCCTCTCGCTGGTTGGGTCGCAAACGCGTTCGGTCCCCGTTGGGCGATCGGCGTCGCGGCACTGGGCGGCGTGGTCGCGACAATCGTGGCGTTGGTGTGGATGCGAAGTTCTCACAACATCTCGACGATGGACACGGTTCGATCTGCCTTCGCTCGGTCGTCGACCGACCTGTCCGACACGGCAACCCAGGTAATCACCATCACCGAACGTCGACCGTAGCGCTCCAAACCCGCGGAATACTCTGAAATCGCGCACCAAATCGCTTAGAGTAGTGCGGTGGACGCAACCGACAAGCGAATTATTGAGCAACTCCGCGAGAATGCACGCGCTGGCTTTGCCGAAATCGGCGATGTTGTGGGTCTCTCCGCGAGCGCCGTGAAGCGACGCGTCGACCGGCTCGTGGGCTCCGGGGCCATTCGCGGTTTCACCGTGAACGTCGACCCGGCCGCCGAAGGCATCGGTGTTGAGGCCTACGTCGAGCTGTATTGTCGCGGAACGGTCTCACCTGACGATCTGCGGACGCTCCTCCACGCAGTCCCTGAGGTGGTCTATGCGGGAACCGTGTCCGGCCAGGCAGATGCGATTGTGCACATGCGCGCCTCGTCAATTCCTGCGTTAGAAGCCGCACTAGAGCGGGTTCGTAATGCTCCGAACGTCGACCACACCCGCTCGTCCATCATGTTGTCGCGACTGGTTCATCGTCGGATTCTCTGAAAAATGTTCTGACATGTGCCGTCGTTGGCGTTCGTGACACGACAATAGGTATATGCGAATTGGAGTCCTCACATCGGGCGGCGACGCCCCCGGCCTCAACGCCGTCATCCGTGGTGCTGTTCTCAACGGTGAACGCCACTACGGAATGTCCTTTATCGGCATCCAAGACGGCTGGCGTGGCCTGGTCGACGCCGATTTTCGCAGGCTTGAACGAGCGGACGTCAAGGGAATTGGCAAGATGGGCGGAACCATTCTCGGTTCTTCTCGAACAAATCCATTCGAAGGCAACGGGGGCATTGACCGCATCAACCAGGTGATGGCGGACGAGGGCATCGACGGTCTGTTGGTCATCGGCGGAGAGGGAACGCTCGCCGCCGCCAATCGCCTGTCCGAGGCCGGTATCAAAATCGTTGGCGTGCCTAAGACGGTCGACAACGATCTTTCTGCCACCGATTACACCTTCGGTTTTGATACTGCGGTAAACATTGCTACTGATTCCATGGATCGCCTGCGCACGACCGGTGACTCCCATCACCGCTGCATGGTCGCGGAGGTCATGGGTCGCCACGTCGGTTGGATCGCTCTTCACTCGGGGATGGCGGCGGGGGCACACGCAATCTTGATTCCCGAACGCAAAACGTCTCTAGCGGAAATTGTCGGCTGGGTCACGTCGGCCTACGAGCGCGGTCGCGCACCGCTCGTGTGCGTTGCCGAGGGTTTCCTTTTGGACACGATGGACGATGCACACAGTGAACGCGGGCTCGACGCCTTTGGTCGACCTCGACTCGGTGGAATCGGCGAAATGCTCGCTCCGCTAATCCAAGAGGCGACCGGCATCGAGACGCGTGCAACGACGCTCGGTCATATCCAGCGTGGCGGAACTCCGTCGGCGTTCGACCGCGTTCTCGCCACACGCTTCGGGATGAACGCGGTCCGTGTCATCTCCGAGGGCGGCTGGGGGTCGCTGGTGGCCGTTCGCGGCACCGACATCGTAACCACAACCTTCGAATCCGCGCTCGGCCAACTCAAAACCGTCCCCGATGCCCGCTGGTCCGAAGCCGCTCTGCTGTTCGGCTAGGCGTCGCGAAATTCCAACAACGCGTCAATGAGCGCTTCGTTGCTGCGTTCCGCCGCGGTGTGTGACACAGCCAAGCCTGCCTGCTGAGCGTCGAACGCCGTGCGCGGACCGATACAAATGACAGCGGTTGACTCGGGTATCGGGCTGAGCTGCTCGGCGAGTTGTCGCGCGACACTTCCTGAACTAACGAGGATTGCCGTGATGTCGCCCGAGTGGACGCGCGCGCGCACATCTGCTGGAATCGGAACTCCGACGGTTCGGTAGGCCGACACAAAGGTCGCATCGATTCCGCGCTGGTCGAATCCCGCGGCGAGAATTGGTTCCGACGTTTCCGAGTGAGGAACAAGAATTGTGGACTCGGTGAAACCGCCGGGTAGCGAACTGATGAACCCGCGAGACGAGTTGTCGGTCGGAGGAACGAAATCGACCCGAATGTTCGCAAACAATAAGGCCTGAGCTGTCGTTTCGCCAATGGCGGCAACGCGGGTTCGCTCGGGAATTTCGACCTTGTGGTGCTGCAGGACGTCGACGGTCGTCGCGCTGGTCAGGACAATCCAGTCGTACGATCCCGCAGCGAGGGAGTCAAACTGGGACTGAAGAGCACCGGTGTCATCCGCAGACGCGAAGTTGACAACGGGGGCTACGACCGTTCGCGCACCGAGCGTGGTCAACCGATTGGTGATGTCCTCTGCGAACCGTCCGCCGCGGGGAATGAGCACCGTCTGGTCACCAAGTCGTCGAATCACGGGGATGCTCGCCGTCGGGCTCACCTCGCGAATAGCAAAATCAGTCATCGCTAAAGACCGCCCATGCGATTGAACTGACAACGATGACTCCGAGGATTCCTGCACCGATTAACCATGGCACGGGGTTTGCTTGATACGAACCCGCAAGACGTTCGCCCAGTACCCTGCGTTGTTCCGTCAAGTCGAGTTTGTGCTCGAGCTCGGAAACCGACTTCTGGAACTGTTCGCGTCGTGCCGCGATGTCCGCTGCGATTTTCTGTCGCTCACTTGCCACTGGTTGTCCCCTTCCCCAAGTTTCGGAAATCTTTTGCAATCTGGTCTACCGATTCGAAGGGGGTAAACCCCTTCCGAATCGACGCGACACCGGTTGCGATAAATGCGATGCCGCCGACCAGTGCTCCCGCCCCGACCGTGAGGGCGGCTGCCCATGCCGGCATGAACTCCGCTAAGCCGAGAATGAGGGCTACCACAATCATCGTAAGGAACATGGACACCAGTGTCACCCCCAGGGTCACCCACCCGATGCCGATTCCGGCAGCGCGCAACTTGCCCGCGAATTCAGATTGCAGCAAGCGGATTTCGGCCCGAACCAGATCACTGAGCTCGCGGGGTAAATCAGCTACCAACCGAAAAAAGCCCCGCGTTTTCGAGTCTTTCGCCATAAGCGGTTACTTCTTCGCGTTATTGGTGGGTGCTGATGGGGTCGTCTTCTTTGACGCGGGCTTGGCCGCCGGCTTTCGTGCTGGAGTTGCGGATTTTGCGGGGACCTTGCCTGATCGGGCGGCTTCGACGCGCTCGGCAATTTTCTTGACGTTCTCGGTCACGGCCGAGGCAACCTCGGGCGCGTTCTCTTTGACGAACTGGGTCGCAGCGTTCACTTGCTCTTGCACTCGAGGGTCGTTCCACACCTTGAGTGCGGCGCTCTTCATCTGGTTGTAGCGAGCACGTCCGTCGCGAGTGCCGAGGACGTAGCCAATACCGAGACCAAGTACCAAAAGAATCTTTCCACGCATTACGAACCTCCTTGTATGCCTGTGAGACTAAATAGCCTAACCCCGATTAGCGACAGCGAAAACCGAATGAGCGTCTCGGTTCTGAAGAGACGCCCGAGCCCTACCAAATCGTCACACGCTCGGCTGGGTCGAGCCACATCGGGTCAGCGGACGTAACGCCGAAGGTCTCGTGGAAGACGTCCAGATTTCTGACGATCTGGTTGCACCGGAACTCTGGCGGAGAGTGGGGGTCAATCGCGAGAAGCCTCAGAGCCTCTTCGTCGCGTGCGGATTGGCGCCATGCCTGCGCCCACGACAAGAAGAATCGTTCCGCGCCGGTCATTCCGTCGACCACGGGTGGCTCGTCGCCGTTCAACGCCAAAAGGTAGGCCTTCCAGGCAATGCTGAGTCCGCCGAGGTCGCCGATGTTTTCACCGATTGTCAATTCACCGTTGACCGTGTGACCCGGGAGGGCACGTGGTTCGAGCGCGTTGTACTGGTCGATTAGCGCTTTGGTGCGTTCGGTGAAACGCTCGCGGTCGACGTCGCTCCACCAGTTCGACAGTCGCCCATCCCCGTCAAATTCACTTCCCTGGTCGTCAAAGCCGTGACCGAGTTCATGCCCGATGACTGCACCGATCGCTCCGTAGTTCGCTGCGGCGTCCCGCTCGGCGACAAAGAACGGGTACTGAAGAATTGCGGCGGGAAAGACAATTTCGTTGAAGCCGGGGTTGTAATACGCGTTCACCGTCTGTGGCAGCATGAACCATTCGTCACGGTCGAGCGGTTTTCCAACCTTGCCCAACTCGCGCGCAAAATCGAATCGAGCGATGGTGAACATGTTTCCCACGAGGTCGTCAGCCGTGACCTGAACCGACGAATAATCGCGCCAGCGAACCGGATAGCCAATCTTGGGGGTGAATTTATCAAGCTTCTCGAGCGCTCGCGCCTTCGTCTCGTCGCTCATCCACTCGAGGTTCGAAATCGATTCGCGATAAGCCTCGATGAGATTCGCGATAAGCAAGTCCATCTGGGTTTTCGCCGCCGGCGGAAAATGTCGCTCAACGTAAATTTTGCCCACTGCTTCGCCGAGGCCTCCCTCAACAAAACCAACTGCCCGCTTCCAACGGTCACGCAGTTGCGGAGTGCCCGACAGAGTCGTTCCGTAGAACGCGAAGTTCTCGTCGACGAATTCTGCGGAAAGGTAAGGAGCAAGTCCATGAATGACCTGCCAGCGCAACCAGTCGGTCAGTGACTCAAGGTCGGAAGACTCGAGGATCGCACGAGCGCCTTCGATGAAGGAGGGTTCACGCACAACCAGCTCGGCAAAAACGTTGTCCGCGACACCAAGAGCGTCGCGCCACGGCGCGGCGATTGGGCCCAGCGATGTGGCGAACTCGTCCCATCCCACCAGGTTGTAAGTCGCATGCGTGTCACGCGTCTTCACGTTGTCCCAGTGGACGGCCGCAAACTTCTCTTCGATTGAATAGACACGAGCCGCGCGGTCTGCGGCGTCAGAGAAACCAGAAATCACAAACATTCGTTCGAGGTGCCCTCGGTACGCTTCTCGAATCGACGCGAAGGTCTCGTCGCGGAAGTACGATTCATCAGGCAGTCCAATTCCACTTTGCTCGACGAAGGCAAGGTAACGCTCTGGGTCGCCCGGGTCGTTGTCGACCCACATCGACACAAACGAGCCGATACCGTCTCGCTCGAACTCCCCCAGCGCTGACATGAACTCGGCCAAGCTTCCAACGCGGTCGATGCGGTGCAGGAGGGGCTTCAGGGGTGAAGCGCCGAGCGCGTTGACAGTGTCGACATCCATGAAACTCGCATACAGATCGCCAACTTTACGGGCCTCTGTGCCTTCAGCCGCCGACTGGCACTCTTCGATAATTACGCGGACGGCCTTTTCGGCCTCTTCAGCAAGAACGTGGAACGAACCGTACCGAGCGCGATCTTCGGGGATCGGCGTCCGCTCAATCCAGCGTTCATTGATGTGGCGGTACAAATCATCGGCGGGACGAATCGCGTCGTCGCGTTCGTCAGTTTCAATTCCAGACGTTGTCATAGCCACTCCTGTTGATAGGCGTTTTTAGTTGAGCAGACCGAACTGTTCTGCTTCCTTGGTCGGTCCCGCCACCAAGACCTCGTCATGTTCGGCAACGATCGTGTCGCTGTCGGCGTTGACCCAGGTCCCTTTGCCCCTCTTTACCGCCATCACCGTTACGCCATATCGTTTGCGAATCTCGGAATCCCCGAGGCGGGTTCCGATGATGTGTTGGTTTGCCGTTGTCTTGATGATGACGTAGGTGTCGTCGACCTCGATGAAGTCGGTCGATCCCTTGACCTGGTGGGCGACGCGGCGGCCCATGTCGTTCTCGGGGTACACCACGTGGTGAACCCCCACTTGCTCCAAGATTTCGCCGTGTTCGACTGAAGTGGCTTTTGCCCAAATCTCTTTGACCCCGATTTTGGTGAGGTAGGCGGCGGTCAGGATGCTCGCGAGAATGTCAGAGCCAATCGCAATGACACACACGTCGTATTCCTTAACATTGAGTTGCTCGAGTGCTTCGTTGACACCGGGGTCAACGCGGACGACTTTCGTCAACAATCCGTTGTGACGCTGGACACGGTCTTCGTCGGTCTCTATTCCCAGCACCTCGATTCCGATCTCGACAAGTTCAATCGCGAGTGCGCTTCCAAAACGGCCGAGTCCAAACACGGCGACGTTGCGGACGTTTTTTCGCGGACCGGTAGTTATGCGCTTAACCAAGGATTGGCCTCTCTTTCGGGAACTCGTACAGTTTAGGACGATGCGTCAAGATGAGAGCGGTGCTCAGCGTCAGCGGCCCGAGACGACCGACAATCATGAGCAACATGAGGTTGATGAGCGCGGGGTCGGACAGATTTGCGGTGATGCCGGTGGACAACCCCACCGTTCCGAAAGCACTAATTACTTCGAAGATGATTCGATCGGTGCTTTCGTTCGTGGTCATTTGCATGAGAATCGTCGAGAAGGCGATGTAGGCGACCGCCAAAAGAGCAATCGTGATGGCTTGACGGTGGACCGAACGAGAAAGGCGCTTTCCGAAAATGTTGACGGCCGAGTCGCCCTTCAGTTCGGTCCACACGATAAACGCGAGAACGGCGAACGTCGTGACCTTGATTCCCCCTGCCGTGCCAGCCGGGCCACCACCGATGAACATCAGTGCGTCCATTCCCAACCAGGTTTCGGGATTCATCGCACCGATGTCGACCGAGTTAAACCCCGCGGTACGCGTCTGCACCGATTGGAAAAAAGCCGCCAGGATTTTAGTTGCAGGGTCAAGCGGGCCTAGGGTTGCGGGGTTTGACCATTCCAACGCCACGATATAGATGGTCCCTCCGACGAGGAGGACTGCCGTCATGAACATCACGAGGTTGAAGTTCATCGTCCAACGGCGAGGCGCCCACCCGATTCGGCGGAGTTCCATGATCACAGGGAACCCCAATCCGCCGATGATGACGAGGGCGCAAATAGTGAGAGAGACCACCGGGTCGGCAACGAACCCCATCAGATTGTCCGGGTAGAGCGCGAAACCGGCGTTGTTAAAGCTCGAGACCGCGTGGAAGACGCCCATCCACACGGCCTTGGGTGCGTCGTAGTTGTGCACCCATCCGAACCAGACCGCCAGGATCAACGCACCGATTGCCTCGAAAAAGAACACCATGCGCACAATTCGCATGATGGTGGACTTCATTGTCGAATCAGTGGACTGCGCTCGAAACTCGCTCGAGATGAGTTCGGCCCCACCCGTCGACAATCGGCGAAAAATCGCAATCGCCACCAATCCCGACACGGTCATGATTCCGAGGCCACCCAATTGAATGAGGGACATGAGAACGACTTTGCCAAAATCTGTCAGCCCACTGGAAACATCAATGACCGAAAGCCCCGTGACACACACCGCGCTGGTTGACGTAAAGAAGGCCTCGACGATTGATAAGGGCTCGCCGGTTGACGAAATCGGAAGCGCGAGCAGGATTGCACCGAGCGTGATGAGTCCGGCGTAACCAAGCACCGTAATTTGAGTGGGGTGAACCGAGAATCGCGGGCGCGTGATTGCGCGAATTGACCATTTGGAATCCACCTCGCTAGATTACGCCCCTAGGCTGAAAACGTGAGATTAGTCGTGGCGCGATGTTCGGTGGATTACGCCGGTCGACTCACCGCGCACTTGCCGCTCGCCACGCGCACGCTGATGTTGAAGGGTGACGGCAGTGTCCTTATCCACTCGGACGGCGGATCATATAAACCGCTCAACTGGATGAGCCCGCCGTGCGTGATCGATTTTGCGCAACCAGACGATGACCTCGCCGCAGCCGGGGTAATCGAGCTGTGGCGGGTAACTCACACGAAAACTGCCGACATGCTCGTCATTTCAATTTTCGAGATCCACCACGATTCAACCCACGAATTGGGCGACGACCCCGGTTTGATTAAAGACGGTGTCGAGGCTCATTTACAGCGTCTCTCGTCCGAGCAGATTGCGGTGTACGGAGAGGGGTTCAGTCTGATTCGACGCGAATTCCCGACCGCGATCGGTCCCGTCGATATCCTCGCGCGGGATGAGAACAATTCGGTCGTCGC
>CALPQP020000020.1 GCA_943325745.2 Gulosibacter massiliensis | reverse complement strand
GACATAATGTACATTATCGGATAAAGCGGATGGCGCGGAGTTGACCGCAACCGTTAGGAAACGCGCTCCAGCACCTCAATCAGCCGCTCGGGCCCGATGAACGGTGCTTCAGCACGAATTTCGTCGAGCGACCACCAACGAATGTCGATGACGTCGTGGTGCTCGGATTCCATCCAACCGGAACGATCCAGCTCGAATTCGTCGACGCGAAGCGCAAAAAAATGGTCAACATACGAATGGAAGTACGTCCCGTCCGGCCAATCCCAGTAACCCTCCACCGCGTCGAGCATCTCTCCCAGTGTCTCTTGTTCCACGATTAACCCCGTTTCCTCCTGTAATTCCCTCACTGCGGCCTCGAGAGGCGTCTCACCGTCGTCAATTCCGCCACCGGGCGTGATCCAGCGCGGAGGCAAGTCGACTCGGTGGTCGAACCTCGTGTGCATCAGCAGGAATTTACCCCGACCGTCGTGCAACACGATTCGAGCGGTTTCTCGGTGCAGAACCTGTATTCGCCCTTCGGGGTGGATCATTTCCCGCCCTTGTCGACCAATCCGAAGGCTCGCATGGATACCTGGACCATTGGTCCGATTCCGACGACGAACAGCAGGGTACCGAGCCCGACAGGACCGCCCAGCGCGAGACCGATGAGTGTTGCCCCACCTTCGAGCACCGTGCGAACGATCCAGACGGGCTTGCCGAACTTTTTCACCGAACCCGTCATGAGTCCGTCACGTGGCCCCGGACCGAGCCGTGCACCGATATAGATTCCGGTTCCCAGCGCGATGATGGTCATTCCGAGGACGTACCACCCGATTTGCCCGAAAATCCCCCAGTCGGCTGCTGACGGAACGAACCGGAGTGACAAATCGATAAATGGTCCGATAAGGAGCGCATTAAAAATCGTACCGAGTCCGGGCTTTTGCTTGAGCGGTATCCACAACAGCAAAATCACGGCGCTTGCGAGAACGGTCGCCAGCCCGAAACTCAACCCCGTGATGTTCGCGAGGCCTTGTCCGAAGACATCCCACGGCGCGAGCCCAAGCGACGCACGGATCTGAAAGGCGATCCCGAGGCCGAACAGGTACAGGCCGAGGATGAGCCGCGCCAGAACGAGCGGTTTCGGGTAGTTGATCGAGGCCACGAGGTCGGCTATTCGCCGAAATATCCGGTGTCGCCGACCAGTCGCGTGTTGTCGGCGGGGACGGGTTCAACGGCGGCGAGGGCGATCTCGGCCGCGAATTCCGACACGTTGTATAACTTCCCCACCGCTTCTTTGCGGGCGTCGATGGTTCCGGGGTTCGCACGGTCCAACAGGGTCGCGGTGACGGTTCCCTCGATCATGTCGGCCGACACGACGACGAAGCCGATTCCGTCCGCCTCGAGCGACGGAATCATCTCGCGCAGCGCGTCTTCGCCGGCGCGCTTGGACAGCGCAACCGGAAGGTATTCGGGCATCGTGTCGACCGTGCGAATGAAATGAGCCTGGTGGCTGGTGATAAACACGATTCGCGACCCCGCGTGAAGCAGCGGTCGCAGTGTCTGCAGGGCGTTTACCTGCGCGTCGCGATTGAGCCGCATCGCGTAATCATCACCCTTGCCCGCTTCCATGCCGCCCGAGGCGTTGAGAACGAGGATGTCAAGCCCTCCGAATTCGCTCTGCAGGGTGTCACGCAGTGCCGTGATTGAGTCGTAGTCGGTGAGGTCGGCGCCGACGACAATCGCTTCCCCACCGTTTTCGCGGATCCCCGCTGCGACCTTTTCGGCACGGGCTTCTTTGTCGCGGAAGTTAATGGCGACCTTTGCCCCCGCTTCGGCGAAAAATCCGACGGTCTCTGCCCCAATTCCACGCGATGAACCCGTCACAAAGGCGGTCTTCCCCGCGAGTTGGCCTGGCTTTAAGGGGTTTGCGCTCATGGGGCAAAACTATCACGCAATGTCGGCGTGATACCGTGCCCGCATGACGTTTCGCGCCGCCGCGCACCCCTATTTCGCCGGGTCGGCTCCCCGAGTGTTCGCTCACCGCGGTCTTCACCTCAACGCACCGGAAAACACCGCGGGGTCTTTCCGGGCGGCAATCAACGCGGGCGCGACCTTCATCGAAACGGATGTCGTCGGGTCGAAAGACGGGTTCGCCATCATTTCGCACGACACGACGCTCGAGCGAATATCGACCCGAACCGGTCTCGTGTCGAATCACACCGCAGCGGAACTCGCCGACATAGATCTCGGCGGCGAAGGCTTTCTGACACTTGCGCAAGCGCTCGAGCAGTTTCCGACCGCGCGATTCAACATCGATGTGAAAGACGCGAACGCGATCGACGGTGTCGTTCGAGCAGTGACCGACGCCGAGGCGCGAGACCGCGTGCTGATTACGTCGTTTAGTGCGCAGCGACGCCGCGCGACCATCGCACGCCTGCCCGGCGTTGCGAGCAGCCCGTCAGCGACGGAGTTTCTTGTCATTGCCGCGGCAGCTCGCCTTGGTGTCACCCCTCCCCTCCCCCTCGTTCACGCGCTACAGATTCCCGAACGCGCGAACGGAATGACGTTCGTGACCGAACGCCTGGTCGAGCGTTACCACCGTGCCGGACTCGAGGTTCATGTCTGGACGGTCAACGACGAAGTGACGATGCGACGGTTGCTGGGGCTTGGTGTGGACGGAATTGTCACGGATCGGGCGGATATCGCGCTCGGCGTGGTCAATTCGTAAATTCATAGCCAATTCTTTACTTTCGCTCAGGAATATCTCGGCGAGTTCTGGCTTTATAAAAGGTAGGCCACAAGCCAAAGGAGAAAACAATGAGCAACAAGCGCATGCAAGGCACGCGACTCGGGTCAATCAGCTCTGAAACCGAGGAAGGCGTCCAGTTCGTCGATCGCCAAAACGTGACCTTCCGCACGGCAGACGGCGAGGAATTCGTTGTCACCTTCATGACCGGAGTGGAACTCCCCTACGACTGGCGTTCGCCCCGGTCGAGCAACATTGGCAGGCGTCTCGACGCGAAGGGAAAGCCCATCCAGGGCAATGACCCCAATGCCCCAGCCCCGGCGGCACCGACCGTGACCCACTGGGAACAGTTGATGAAACGACGCACGATCGAAGAACTCGAAATCATTCTGCAGGAACGCATCATTGCGATGCGGGCGAGCGGCCAGCTCGATCTCAGTCCCTTGCGTAAATCCGCCTAACGGCCGAGAAACCAGCGACCGACGCCCCAGCCAGTGATTCGGGCGAACGCCTCGACCACGATTCCGAGGTGCATTTTTGATGTACCCGATGCGCGTTCGATGAACGTAATCGGGTGTTCGATGATCGTTCCTCCGTCGGCGTCAACACGGTCGGCGATTTCGATTTGGAAACAATAGCCACTCGACGCGATGGTTTCGAGGTGTAGGTGGCGAAGTTTCTCGACTCGGATAACGCGAAAACCCGCGGTCATGTCCCTGATGTCCGACCGAAGCGCCCATCGGGCGTAGGAGTTTCCCGCGCGAGAAATTGTTTGGCGGGCGACGCTCCAACCGTCCACCCGACCGCCGCGAACCCACCGAGATCCGATGACGAGATCGGCGGTGACGCCGCGTGCAATTCCCAATAGTGTCGGGATGACAGCGGGGTCGTGTGAACCGTCGGCATCAATTTCGACGACCCACTCGTAATCGCGCGCGAACGCCCACCGAAACCCCGCGATGTACGCCGGCCCGAGCCCGGTCTTGCGGTCACGATGAAGAACGTGGACGCGGGGGTTCTTCGAGGCGTAGGTATCGGCGATGGTCCCCGTTCCGTCTGGCGAATTGTCGTCGACAACGAGAACATCGATGTCTGGCGACGCTACGCGGATTCGGTCCAGAACGGCGTTGAGCGATTCGCTCTCGTTGAATGTCGGAACGATAACGAGCGCGTCACTCACTCGCCACGCGTCCGGCGTAATCCGATGATCGGCACGAGCCCCATGATGATGAGTGCCCACTCCAACGGGAGCCCGATGATGCTCGCCGGAGTCACTACGGTCGACAACGGGACGTCAGCAACCATCACGCCGGCCGTGAACGGTTCGAGTCGATCGATGTCACTACCGTCCGGCGCGATTACGGCACTGACGCCCACAGTCGACACATTGACGACCGATCGACCCGTCTCAACGGCGCGCATGCGCGCAATCCCGAGTTGCTGGATGCTCTCGTCTGTTCGACCGAAATCCGAATTGTTGGTCGGAGCAAAGATGACGTTGGCGTTCGCGGCGAGCATTTGGCGGAACAGTGCGTCGTCGACGATGTCGTAGCAGATGGCGATTCCCGCGATGGCGCCCCCCGCGGTCATGACCGGGTCGCGAGTACCACGTGTGTAGTCGCGAGGCACCATGTCGAACATGGACGGAGCGAGCGGGTAGAAGAAGTCTCGGTTGGGCAGGTATTCCGCGAAGGGAACGGGGTGAACCTTGTCGTATTGGTCGACGGCCCCCTCTCCCGCTTGCCACTTCAACACTGAGTTGAAGGTTTCATCACCTTGCTCGGTGATCGTTCCGAAAATGAAGGGTGCGTTCGTTGCGAGCGAGATGCTGTCGGCTAGCGCCGCCGCTTCGGGCCATCGAAGTGGATCGATATCCATCGCGTTCTCTGGCCAAATCACGGCGTCGACCGTGCCAATGTTTGCCGCGTTCATGGCGGCGACGTGTTTCGCGATGGCGTCACCCTGCCGCGCGCCCGTGAAGAGCGCCGAATCGCTATTTCCTTGAACGGCGGCGACGCGCACCGAGCCGGATGGTGCTGACGCGAGAAGCAGGTACGGGAAAGGCAACAGCGCGAGTAAACCGGCGGTGATTGCCGACAGGTGGAGGGCTTTTCCCTTGAGAATCGACACATTTTGCCAGGTCAGAACGTAGGCGACGACCACGAGGACGATGACGGCACTGGCACCGGTCAAGCCGAAAAGCGTCGCGAGGTAGCGAAACGGCGTATCGGCGAGCCCGTGGCTAACTCGAGCCCACCCGAAGCCCCCCCACGGGAACTGTGCCGCGATGGCTTCCCGGGCGACCCACGCCGCCGCGACGAAGAAACCACCGAGCAGACGCCCAGAAACGCGCTGAAGGTTCAGGGTGTCGACCCCGCGCCAGGCCGCACCAATCGCGATTCCACCGACCGCGAACAAGACGGTTTGCAGGCCGACGAGTCCGAGCCACGGAGCGAGCCCGAGATAGCCGGATACCCATTTCGCAACGGCTCCGTAATACACAAATCCCGTGACAGCGCCGAGAATGATTGATTGCCCGATCGTCACGCGACGGAAAGCGAACACCATGAGTGGGACGCCGACGAACAGGAGCGGCCAGATTCCTGGCTGAGGGAATGCAAGGCTCGCGATGAATGCGCCGAATCCTGCTTGAACGAGTCGGAGGACGAAGGTTTTCACTGGTTCAGCCTATTCGCTACAGCGTTGCCGAATCGGCGACGATACCCCGACGAATGAGCGGGATAGCGTCACGGGCAATCGCGGCCAGTGCGGGTTCGGCGACGTGCGAAATCTGGTCGAGCGAGTCGACGACCTGTTTGGCCCAGCGAACAAAGTCCCCACCGGCAAGCCCGCACTCGCGAAGAACGTCATCGAGCCGTTGACCCTTGGCCCAGCGCTGAATTCCGAGCGCGAGTCCGAACGCAAGGGGTGGCGTGATCTCGAGGTCTTCAGCGGTCTCGGCGTTGCTCAGGGAATCCCAAATGCGCTCCATCGCCGTCGTGACGTCGCTGAATGAACCTTTGGGGATTCGCATGTTGATGTTGTTGTCGTCATCGCGACGGGATTCGTACATGACCGTCGAGAGGGCGGCGGCGAGAAGCGGGCCGTCCAGCCCCTCCCAGAGCCCAGCGCGCAGACACTCGGCGATGAGAAGGTCACGCTCGCCGTATATGCGCTTGAGCGCCGCTCCGGCGTCCGTCAGGGTGTAGTCATCGCCGTCCTGAACTAGATAGCCGTGAGCGTGCAGAACCCGGCACACTCGGTCGAAAACGCTCGCGATGGCGCCGGTCTTGTTCTTGATCTGGTTCGCGATGCGATCCGTCTGGCTCTGCAGTTTCCAAAACCGCTCGCCCCAGCGCGCATGTTTTTCGCGATCGGGGCACGGGTGGCACGAGTGTTTCCGCATCCGGCCGCGCAACTTTTCGATGTGGTCGGCGCGCTTCTTCGCAACGGCGTGGGGCGTGTGCCCGCCACGTTCGTTTTTGCCTTCGAGGTCGGTCAGTTCGCGGCGAATCTTCGAATACTCTCGGAAGTCCCCCAGGTGGCAGTCCATCGCCTCGGAATACTCGGCGAGCGACTTTTGGCTCTGTCTGACCGTTACTGACAGGTCCACCACGGCCCGGTCGGCCTGGAACTGCGCAAACGACTGTTCGAGGATTTCGCGCGCCGCATTACGCCCATAGCGTTCGATGAGGTTGACCGCCATATTGTAGGTCGGCACGAAACTCGAATACAACGGATACGAGCGGCGAGACGCGAGCATGCCGAGCGCGTGCGGGTTCATGCCATCCCGCCAGACGATGACGGAGTGTCCCTCGACGTCGATTCCGCGCCGACCGGCGCGGCCGGTCAATTGGGTGTACTCCCCCGGCGTGATTGCGACACGAGATTCGCCGTTGTACTTGTCCATCTTTTCGAGAACTACGCTCCGGGCGGGCATGTTGATTCCCAGCGCGAGTGTTTCCGTCGCAAAAACCAGTTTGACGAGCTTGCGGCGGAACAGGTGTTCCACGATCTCCTTGAACACAGGGATCAACCCGGCGTGGTGTGAGGCGACACCGGCCAAGAGCGAGTCTTCCCATTCGTGAAATCCGAGCGACGACAGGTCTTCCCCGGACAAGTGCGCGGTGCGATTTTCGATGACCGAGCGAATCTCGTCGCGTTCCTCGATGGTCGTCAAGACCTCGCCCGAGAACAATACGTCGCGAACCGCGTTCTCGCAGCCTTTGCGGGAAAAGATGAAGAAAATGGCGGGAAGCATCGTGTGGTCGTCGAGGACCGACGCGATGTCGACCGGAGCCGAACGGCGCTCGCGAGCATCACCCGGCCGGGCACGGTTTCGCGGGAACGAACGACGACCGTGGCCGCCCGATTGCGGTCCGCCAAATCGTTGTTGCCCGCGCCCGAGGCTCTGCACGTCACGGTGGATTCGCGGTGGGTTCTGAAACTCGCCGCCCGGCTCGAACAGTTCGTAGAGCTCTCCGCGGGCATACACGTGCTGAAACAACGGCACGGGTCGTTCCTCTGAGACGATGATGTCGGTGCGGCCGCGAACGGCGGCAAGCCACTCCCCGAATTCCTCGGCGTTCGACACGGTGGCCGACAGCGACACGATCGACACGTCTTGGGGTAGGTGAAGGATGACTTCTTCCCAGACGGGTCCGCGGAACTTGTCGGCCAGATAGTGCACCTCGTCCATGACGACGAACCGAAGGTCTGTCAACAGGTCGCTCTGGGCGTACAGCATGTTGCGCAAGACCTCGGTCGTCATGATGACGATGCGCGCCCTCGGATTGATGCTCGTGTCGCCCGTCAAGAGCCCGACCTCGTCGACGCCGTAGATGGCCTGCAGGTCCTGGAATTTCTGGTTCGACAGCGCCTTCATGGGCGTCGTGTAGAACGTTTTGTCGGTCATCGTCTGTTGCGACAGATACACCGCGTAGTCGGCAATTATCGTTTTGCCCGCGCCGGTTGGCGCCGCCACGAGCACTCCTCTCCCCTTGTCGAGAGATTCGCACGCCTTGACTTGAAAGGAGTCGAGCGGGAACGGTTGCGAGCGGCGGAATTCGTCGAGGGTGACGCCCATCAGGCGACGGCCTTGGCCGCTTTTGTGGCCTGGCGCTTGTCATGAATCCACGCGATGAAGGCGGCGAGGAAGTACAAACCCAACATCGGTATTGCAAGCAAGAACATCGAGATGACGTCAGCGGCAGGGGTTGCCAGCGCTGTGAACGCCGTGACGCCGACGACGGCCCACCGCCAACCCTTGATGATGGATTTAGCCGAGAGCACTCCCGTGAAGTTGAGCAGAACGAGGAATACGGGAAGAACGAAACCGATTCCAATCGCAATCACGAATTTGATCGAGAAGTCCAGGTAGTACTTGGCGGTCAACAGCGTGGTCGATCCCTCTGGCGCAAAGCTGGTCATCAATTCGACGACGTGCGGAAACAGCCACCAGCCGGTGCCGCAACCGAGCAGGAAGAGCGGAATCGCGGTGAGTAGGAATCCGAACGCGAAACGTTTTTCGCGTCGCACGAGCGCCGGCGTGATGAACGACCAGATTTGCCACAGCCAGATCGGGCTCGAGGCGACGATACCAACGGTCAAGGCGATGGCAATTTTGGTATCAAACGCTTCGGAAATTGACGTGTAGTTGATCTGCGCAATGCGCCCGCTGTCGTCCGCGACGTCAATGAGCGGTGCGGCGAGCAATGACCAGACGAAATCGGCGACAAAGAATCCGCCCACGGATGCAGCGGCGATTGCCAGTGCCGCCTTGACGAGCCGACCTCGAAACTCGACGAGATGCTGGCCGAGCGACATGCGCCTCTCGGAGTTTCGAGCCATTGTTACTTAGACGGCGTCTTCTTCGAGTCGTCGTCCTTGGGGGACGTCATCTCGTTCCGGAAAATCTTCAACGACTCGGCGAGGCTTTTCGCGAGGCCGGGGAGCTTGGGCGCTCCGAAGACGAGAAGAATGACGACGAGAAGGATGAGGAAGTGCCATCCGTTGAGGTTGCCGAGCATGCTGAACTCCTTGCGTTGTGTTGTCAGTCTATCGCTGACTAGCTGTTTTGAGCGTACGCGGTGAGAGCGTTACGGGCGAATTCGGACACAGCCGAGCGGGTAGTTGCGGGTGCTTCGATGGCAGCGATGCCTGAGAGCACGCTAATCATTCGAACGGCGGTCCCCTCGTGCGAGAACGGCAACGTAAGCCGCTTACGTCCACCGGTCTCGACGGGCTTGACGCCGGGGCGCAAATAGGGCGCGATAAGTGGCAACGCTTCGGGGTCGATGACGAGGTCGACGAGAAGGTCGTCCTCGCTTTCACTGAACAGTGACGACGTCAGCGTCAGGGCGTCGATCGACCGCGGTTCGATGGGCGTGTCGAGCAACACCAGGTCTTCCATGCTGTCGAGGTTGAAGGTCCGGATGTCCTCTCGCTGCAGGCAATAGCCCTTGAGGTATCGCTGCCCACCCTCCAAATCCTGGCGGTATGGGTCAACATCTCGATCCCCACGCTCACCTTGATTGTTCGTGTAGGTGAAGCGGATTCGAACGCCCTTCTCGATCGCATCCTGGATGCTGTTCGCCGTGGGGTTGTTCTCGTCGATTTCGACAGCGAAGGCGTCGGTGACCGCGTTCGAATCAGGGCCTCGCAGTTTGGCAACCAGTCCGTCGAACTCGGGAATCCGTCGGTAATACGGGTGCGCCTTGAGCAGTTCGAGACCCGCAAGGAACACCGCGCGCTGCTTCGCGCTGAACGGTGCGGGGACGTGCATCACCTCGGCAACTGTGAGGATGATGACCTCGTTTTCTTCGAACTCATCCCAGTCGATGTTGAACAGCTCGGTGTCGAAGTTATAGCGTGCTTCGTTAGCTCCGCCATCACACGCGATGGTCTTTACGGCGTCGGCAACACGTTCGGGCGTCGTGCTGAATTGTTTCGCGACCTCGGCAACGGTGACCGATCCGCGCAAGAGCACGAACGGCACGATGGCGAGGAACAGATTGAGACGGTCGCGAGCGCTGTCTCCAGTTGGTCTAGCCATGGTCGCTCACCAGCCGTTCGAGTCGTGCGACGACGGCGTCCCGCAGCGACGGCGGTGACAACACAATCGCTTCGGCCCCATATTCGCAGAGTTCGTCGGCAAGAACCGCCTCGTCGAGATAGTGAACCGTGTAGATGTCTCCCTTGATTGTGGTGCTTCGGCGGTTCGCGAGAGCAACCGATGCCTTTGTTCCCGGCGTCACCCGAATCGTTGCGTGAAGCGAATCCCAGAGTTCGTGGAGGTGTTCCACGAACAGTCCCGCTGCACGCGTGTCCGGTTTCTGAGCCGGTGACGCGTTCGAAACTGATAAAACCTTTCCCACTATTCGCCTTAGAAGGAAGGTCCGCTCAGCGCCCCGATCGTGATCAAACGCGAGTAGGTGCCACCGGCCGTCATAGTTGACGACGGACAGAGGGGTCATGGTTCGAACCTCGTATTTCGCTTGACCGGGTTTGAGATACGGGAACCGGACGACCAGATTCTTGTGAATCGCCTCTGAGACCGCGGGATATGCCGTGTCGTGAGTGTCGATGCGCGGAGCCAGGCTTGCCGCTGCGGAATCGATACCATCCGCCGCCAACAATCGCAGTCGTGCTTCGCTCGCTTCGACCGAATGCGCGCTTTCACTCCACACGGCGCTCGCCGCAGTCAACAGCGACAACTCGGCGGCGCTGAACGAAAACG
>CALPQP020000019.1 GCA_943325745.2 Gulosibacter massiliensis | reverse complement strand
TCGCGTCGAACTCACCGCTGCCGGCCTAGACCAGGACATCTGGCAGTGCCCCGTCGTACTTCTCGCCGATGTCCGTTCGGTCGGAGTACAGGGCGACGGTCGCACCTACGGCCACCCCATCGTGTTGCGTCCGGTGTCGAGCGAAGACGCGATGACCGCCGACTGGACCCGCGTCCCCTATGACGTTCTTGCCAAGATCTCGAACCGCATTACGAACGAAGTCAAGGACGTCAATCGCGTTGTCCTCGATGTCACCTCGAAACCGCCCGGCACGATCGAGTGGGAATAAGAAAAAAGCGCCGATTGCTCGGCGCCTTTTCCGTGAAAGGGTGACTAGTCGTTGCCGCGGAAGATCGCAATCATTCGCAGGATTTCGAGGTACAACCAGACGACGGTGACGAGGATGCCGAAAGCACCCTGCCAGGCGTAAACCGCGGGGACACCACGTTCTGCACCGAGCTTGATTGATTCGAAGTCGAGTACGAGTGAATACGCGGCGAGGAACACGACGACGACACCGATGATGAGCCCGAGGGGGATACCCATGATGTTGGCCGAGCTCAAACCGAACTGAGCGTCACCGGTTACGCCCGTTGCCATCAGGATCATGTTGACCACCTGGTAGACGAGGTAGCCGACCATGGCGACCGTCACGACCTTGGTCATGCGTGCCGACGAGCGGAAACGACCTGAGAGGAAGAGGAACAGGGTGACGCCGATGACGCCGAGCGTTCCGATTACGGCCTGGGTGACGATTCCGTCCCACATCGAGTTGAAAACCATCGAGATTGCCCCGACAAAAAGTCCTTGCAGAACCGCATAAGCGATGATGAGCCCGGGCGACGGGACCTTTTTGAAGGTGTTGACGAGTCCGAGGACGAGTCCACCGACGAGGCCGACGATCATGACGGGGAAGGACGCGAAGGTCCAGCCGATGTACGCACCGCCGATAAGAACGGCGAACGCAAGAATCGTCTTGATGATGGTGTCCTCGACCGTCATGCGTCCGGTCTGACCGGGCGTTGCGGCGGGCATGTCGTACGCCTGTTCGAGCGTCGCAGCGTCATCCTTGGCGGCGACGGGGGTCTTCGATGCATTCGGGCCGTACATGGCCTCGAGTTCGGAACGTGACACCTGTCCGGGGCGGAAGGCGGCGTTGCGCGAGAAAGCGGGGTTGGAATTCATGGACACTCCTTTAAGTGCTGGGTGAATACGTGTCAATTCTAGGGCGAGAAACCTAAGAAACCCCTGAGAGGTTAGAGCGTCACCCACCACAGATACAACATCACACCACCGACAATCCACACCACGGTTCCCACGGCTCCAAGAGCCATCGCAATAATGCACAAGCGCTCGCCCTGCTCGCGTGAGCGGCGAATCTGCTCGCGAGCAAACCAGCCGAGCGGAAGTGCCATCGGTGACATCAGGGCACCCAGTATCACCGCGAGGACCGCGGTCGGGTTGGTTCGCGGGGTGGCGACAGTTTCGGTCACGTGGTCACTCTATTCACCCTTCGCTCTGGTGTCGGTGAGGGCACGTAAACTTGAGCCCACATGTCGAACTCTCCCACCGCAATCGATCCCGCCGATCCGCTCCTCGAGGGGCTGAATCCCCAACAAGCGCACGCCGTTGCGCACCGCGGGCCGGCTCTTCTCATCGTGGCGGGCGCGGGGTCGGGCAAGACCGCCGTCCTCACGCGTCGAATCGCCCTGCTATTGAAGAACCGCGAAGCGTGGCCGAGCCAGATCCTCGCAATCACGTTCACAAACAAGGCCGCTGCAGAGATGCGCGAGCGCATCGAGATGTACATCGGCGACGAATCTCGGGGCATGTGGATTTCGACATTCCACTCGGCGTGCGTTCGGATTCTGCGCAACGAGGCCGAGCGGTTCGGGTTCCCGCAGGCATTCACGATTTATGACTCGGCCGATTCAAAGTCGCTCGTCAAGCGCATCCTCAAAGAATTCGAAGCGGACTCGATGGGGCTCACGCCCGGTGGTGTGCTGTCGAAAATGTCGCGACTCAAGAACGAATTGATTGACGTCGACGGTTTCGCGAGCCAAGCGAACCCGAACGACCCGAACGAGATGATGTTCCTCGAGGTCTTCCGTCGTTACACCCAGGAACTTCGTCGAGCGAATGCCTTCGACTTCGACGACCTCATCGGCCAGACGGTGTTTTTGTTCCGCGCATTCCCCGAGGTCCGCGCGCTCTATCAACGCCGATTCCGCCACGTGTTTGTGGACGAGTACCAAGACACCAACAAGGCGCAGTACGAACTGATTCACGAACTGACTCGGCCCGTGAAACCCGAACATGTGCCGGTCGAGACCCCGCCGGTGCTCTACAACACCGAGGGTGGCATCGATGCGGCGACCCTGACGGTAGTTGGTGACTCCGACCAATCGATCTACGCCTTCCGAGGCGCCGACATCCGGAATATCCTAGAATTTCGGCAGGATTTCCCCGGCACCGACGTTGTGGTTCTCGAACAGAACTACCGCTCGACGCAAAACATTCTTGACGCGGCCAACGCCGTGATTGGCAACAACTTCGACACGTCGATGAGTAAGCGTTTATTTTCCGATCGAGGTCCGGGCGAGCGCATCACGGGGTTCACCGGGGTGACACAGCACGACGAGGCGCAGTTCGTCGCTGACGAAATCGATAATCTGCACACCAACGGGATGGCGTATCGCGATGTGGCGGTGTTCTATCGAACGAACGCCCAGACCCGAGCTCTAGAAGACGTGCTGATGCGGTCGGGAGTGCCCTACCGACTCATCGGTGGAACCAAGTTCTACGAGCGAATGGAAATCAAGGACGTCCTCGCATATCTTGCCGCCGTCGCAAACCCCGACGATGGACTCGCTCACCGCCGAATTCTCAATACGCCGAAGCGCGGGATTGGTGACGTCACGGAATCAGCAATTCAGCGGTTCGCTGACGACAACCAAATCTCGTTCCGCGAGGCAATGCGACGAATCGAATCAGTTGGGGTCGCTGCTAGGGCCACCGCCACCGTTCGCGAATTCGTCAACTCACTGGACCGGATTTCCGACACTGTGGCAACCGCGAAAGTCGTCGACGTTCTCATCGCGTTGCTCGAGGCGACGGGTTATCTCATCCTTCTCAAGGAAAGCCGCGACCCGCAAGAAAACGCTCGCGCCGAGAACGTCGAGGAACTCGTCGGACTCACCCGCGAATTCCAAGTCAAGTCGCCCGAGGGAACGCTCATCGACTTCCTCACCGAGGTCGCGCTGTCGTCCGCCGCCGACGACCTCGATGACGAATCGGGAACCGTTAGCCTCATGACCCTCCACACCGCCAAGGGCGTGGAAGTCGACGCGGTGTTCATTACGGGCATCGAAGAAGAAATTCTGCCCCATCGAATTTCGGTCGCCGAGGCAGGCGGAATCCAAGAGGAACGTCGACTGTTCTATGTTGGAATCACGCGCGCGAAAAAGAAGTTGCACCTGTCGCTCGCGACGTCACGCGCTACGTTCGGTGAGATTGCGTCGTGTATGCCGAGCCGATTCCTCGCGGAAATTCCCGACACATTGGTCGATTGGCGTGAATCGGGTCGTCGTGCCCTTTCGCCGTCTTTCGAGAAGCGTTCGTGGGATGCACCGTCGAAACCGCGCACCGAGTGGACCGGAGCCATTACGCGCGAGGTTCGCGACAACTCGGGTCTCGAACTCGTGACGGGTGACCGCATCAGGCACGACGATTTCGGCGAGGGCCGCGTGATCGCGGTCGCGGGCGACGGCGCAAAACGCATCGCGGAAGTTCAATTCGACGAGGTGGGCAAAAAGAAGCTGCTCATCAAGATTGCGCCCATCACCAAGCTCTAAACACGCAGTAAGCACGAACGGTCGGCTCAGTGTCGAAGGGTAGGCTGGGACACGGTCGTGAGGCATTCAGTCCCGACTTTTCAGGATTTTTGTCGATTGGATGACAGTGGATCTCTACGAGTATCAAGCGCGTGACATGTTCGAAAAGCACGGTGTTCCCGTGCTTCAGGGAATCGTCGCCGACACCCCAGACGAAGCGCGGGCAGCGGCCTCCACGATCGGCGGTCTGACGGTCGTCAAGGCGCAGGTCAAGACGGGCGGACGCGGGAAGGCCGGTGGCGTCAAGGTCGCCAAGACGCCCGACGACGCGTTTGAGGCGGCGAAGACAATTCTCGGTCTCGACATCAAGGGTCACGTCGTCAAGCGCGTCATGGTCGCCGAAGGCGCCGCGATCGTGCAGGAATATTACTTCTCGGTTTTACTTGACCGCGCGAACCGTTCCTACCTCTGCCTCTGCTCTTACGAGGGCGGGATGGATATCGAGCAACTCGCCGTCGAACGTCCGGATGCGCTTGCTCGTGTCGAGGTCAACCCGACCGAGGGCATCACTCTCGCGAAGGCGAAGGAAATCGCCATCGCCGCTAATTTCCCCGCTGAGCTCGTCGACAAAGTCGCTCCTGTGTTTGTGCAGTTGTATGGCGTTTTCACCTCGGAAGACACCACTTTGGTCGAGGTCAACCCGCTCGTCTTGACCGAAGACGGCAGGATTCTCGCGCTGGACGGCAAAGTCACTCTCGATGCGAATGCCGAATTCCGTCAGCCCGACCACGCCGCTCTCGAGGATAAGGCCGCCGCCGACCCGCTCGAAGCGAAAGCGAAAGAACACGACCTCAACTACGTGAAACTCGACGGTGAAGTCGGAATCATCGGAAACGGTGCCGGGCTCGTCATGTCCACGCTCGACGTTGTCGCATACGCGGGCGAGAACTACGGTGGCGTCAAGCCTGCAAACTTCCTCGATATCGGAGGCGGAGCATCGGCCGACGTCATGGCTGCCGGTCTCTCCGTCATCCTCGGCGACCCGCAGGTGAAGAGCGTTTTCGTCAACGTGTTCGGCGGAATCACGGCGTGTGACGCCGTCGCCAACGGAATCGTCGCGGCCCTCGACATGCTCGGCGACGCGGCGACCAAGCCGCTCGTTGTCCGTCTCGACGGCAACAGCGTCGACAAGGGTCGCGAGATTCTTGCTGCCCGCAACCACCCGCTCGTCACCCTGGCCACCACGATGGACGACGGCGCCGATCGCGCCGCCGCACTCGCAGCGAAGTAAGGATTAGAAGAATGTCGATTTTCCTCACCAAGGATTCGCGCGTCATCGTTCAGGGCATAACCGGCGGCGAAGGTTCAAAGCACACGGCTCTCATGCTCAAAGCCGGCACTCAGGTCGTCGGCGGCGTCAATGCCCGTAAGTCGGGAACAACCGTCGAGCACGGCGACGTCACGCTTCCCGTTTTCGGAACCGTCTCAGAAGCCATGACCGAGACGGGCGCAGACGTGTCGGTCGTATTCGTTCCCCCGGCATTCGCCAAGGACGCGGTCATGGAGGCAATTGACGCGAAAATGCCGCTCATCGTCGTCATAACCGAGGGCATTCCCGTCCAGGACACCGCAGAGTTTTGGGCGTATGCCTCGACAAAGGGCACGAGTCGCATTATCGGGCCGAACTGCCCCGGCATCATCACACCGGGTGAGGCGCTCGCCGGAATTACGCCAGCAACCATCACGGGGGCGGGACCGATTGGTCTCGTGTCGAAGTCAGGAACGCTCACTTACCAAATGATGTTCGAGCTTCGCGATATTGGCTTCTCGACTGCAATCGGAATCGGCGGAGACCCGATCGTCGGCACAACGCACATCGATGCGCTCGCCGCATTCGAGGCTGACCCCGACACGAAGGCGATTGTCATGATCGGTGAAATCGGTGGCGACGCCGAGGAGCGTGCGGCGGATTACATTCGTGCAAACGTGACCAAGCCGGTAGTCGGCTACGTCGCGGGATTCACCGCACCCGAGGGCAAGACCATGGGCCACGCCGGCGCAATCGTGTCCGGCTCGTCGGGAACCGCTCAAGCGAAAAAGGAGGCCCTGGAGGCCGCTGGAGTTCGCGTCGGCAAGACCCCGAGCGAAACCGCGCAGCTCATGCGCGAGGTCATCGCGGCCCTGTAACGTGCCTCGCGGACTCGTTGTCCTCTTTACGCTTCTTGAGGCGTTGTTTGTCGTTGGGCTCGGTATTTTCCTTCCGTTCGTTTTCGGTGTTGTGGGTTGGGCGTCGCTCACGGGTGTGAATTCGACCCCGGTCGCAATCTGGCAATTGGCGGTTCAGGCGTGGGCGCTGGGTCACGGCGTTCCGTTGCACGTGTCGCTCGGAGATTCGTCGGCGGTGTTGGTCAACGACATGGCAACCTTCGACCTCACGCTCGCACCGTTCGCGTTCGCCCTCGTTACGGCACTTCTGGGTCGCCGAGCCGGTCGCCGGCTGGCGGGATCGGATGATGCAACCCTCGTGGTTGGCTTGCTTGTCTTCTTCATGGGCAGCCTCGCTCTCCTCGCGTTGTTGAGCGGCCAGAGTTCGCTCGTTCAACTCGACGTCGCCTCGGGCACGGTGCGCGTGCTCGCACCGTTCGTCGTCGGCCTTGTCATCGGGTGGCGACCGTGGGAGGACGATCGTTCATTGCGGGCACGGACCCCGGGGATCCCGATCGCGTGGCGAGAGGTCATCGACATTGCACAGCGCATCGCAAGAGCCACGCTGGCGGGGTTGGTGGTCATCGCATCGTTCGGGCTGCTCGCGTTACTCTGTGTCGGGTTCTCGACGGAAATCGCGCTATACGAGTCGCTTCACACGGGAATACTTGGCGGACTCGTGATTACGGTCGCTCAAATCGCGTTTATTCCGGTGGCCTTGGTCTGGACGATCTCGTGGGTCGCCGGACCGGGTTTCACTCTCGGAACAGGTGCGATTGTGTCGCCGTTTGTCACGACTGTGGGCGCTGTGCCCGCAATCCCGCTGTTGGGAGCGATTCCCGAAACGAACACGATCGGCGAGTGGGTTACCGCCATTCCGGCGATTCTGGCATTTATTGCGGCCGCGCGATTCGCCGCCGACCTTCGTTCTCGCGGCCAGTTTTTCAATCCCGGCAACATCACCGATCTTGGTCGTGTTGCCGCCACGGCAGCGCTCGCGGCGGTCGCAGTCGGGCTGGCAACGGTCTTGGTCGGTTCGTACGCAACGGGCTCGGCCGGACCGGGACGATTCGTTCACCTCGGAATCAATCCCCTCACCACCGGTTTTGTTCTCGCCGCTGGGGTCTTTGCCGGATCGCTCGCGGGACTGATCCTCGGAAAGATAGTTCGCGATTCGAAGGCGATGCGGGGCGCCTAGTCAGAAATCCGTAACTCTCCCGTCGGTAAACTGAATAAATGTTGCGCGTCGTGGTTCTCATCTCGGGTCAGGGGTCGAATCTGCGCGCGTTCGCCGATTCCTGTGCGGACGGATCGATTCCCGCAACCGTCGTTGCGGTCGGCGCTGACTCCGATGTTCCCGGGCTAGACCACGCGAGGCACTTTGACATTCCCACCTTCGTGGAAGCTCTCGAGCCCGGTGGTGACCGCGATGCGTGGGGCGCGCGTCTCGGTGACCGAATAGCCGATTTCGCACCCGACCTTGTCATTCTCTCGGGATTCATGCGGCTCGTGCCACCGGCGTTTGTCCGCCGCTTCGCCCCAATGCTCCTCAATACGCATCCCGCTTTTCTGCCGGAGTTCCCCGGCATACACGCGGTTCGGGACGCGTTCGAGGCGGGTGCCACCGAGACCGGCGCGAGCGTCATCGTTGTCGACGACGGTGTCGACACGGGCCCGATTCTCGCGCAGCGCCGAGTTCCCGTCGTCGACGGGGACACCGAATCGACACTGCACGACCGCATCAAGATTGTCGAGCGCGAGTTGCTCGCGGACGTGGTTCGCGACATCGCGAACCGCGAAACCGCGATCGAGGAGAACTGATGGTTTCCGCTCTTCCCGCCCCGGATCGAGCCCGAGACCGCATTCCGATCCGCCGCGCACTCATTTCGGTGAGTGACAAGACGGAACTCCTCGCACTTGCCGGCGCACTGTCGGCCGCTGGCGTCGAGATCGTTTCAACGGGGTCGACCTGCCAGACGATTCGTGACGCTGGATTCAATGCCCGGGAAGTCAGCGAGGTGACTGGTTTCCCCGAATCGCTGGACGGTCGTGTCAAGACTCTGCACCCGTCGATTCACGGGGGAATTCTCGCGGATCTTCGATACGACTCTCATGTCAATCAACTGTCGGAATTGGGAATCGAGCCGTTCGAGCTTATTGTCGTCAACCTGTATCCCTTTTCGGCTACGGTCACGAGTGGCGCTGACGCGGATACTGTCGTCGAAAACATTGATGTTGGCGGACCTGCCATGGTTCGCGCAGCCGCCAAGAACCACCACAACGTCGCCATCGTTGTCGACCCGAGCGACTACGCCGACGTCATCGAAGCGGTCGCCGTTGGCGGCACGACCCTCGACCAGCGGCGCGTTCTCGCTGGTCGCGCTTTTGCGCACACCGCGGGATATGACTCGGCCGTGGCGAACTGGATGCAGAACGAATACCCCCACGATGAATCGGGTTTCGCCCCCGCTCTTCGAATCGCGGCGGAAAAACTCAACACCCTGAGATACGGCGAGAATTCGCATCAGGCCGGGGCGGTCTATGGCGTCCACGGTGGTGCGGGAATAGCGCAGGCGACGCAACTGCACGGCAAAGAGATGTCCTACAACAACTTTGTGGACGCAGACGCGGCCGTTCGGGCGGCGTTCGACCACGCCGAACCCGCGGTTGCCATCGTCAAACACGCGAACCCGTGTGGCATTGCTGTTGGCTCCACAATCGCCGAGGCCCATGCTCGTGCTCATGCCTGCGACCCGGTCTCGGCATTCGGTGGCGTGATTGCGTCAAACGGAGTGATTAGCAAAGCCGCGGCGGAATCCATCGTCGATGTGTTCACCGAGGTGGTTGTTGCCCCCGGATTCGACGCGGACGCACTGGCCATTCTCATGACGAAGAAAAACCTGCGACTGTTGGTGCTTCCCAAATCGTTTGCCCCAATGGAACGCGAAGTGCGGCAGGTCTCTGGAGGGTTTCTCGTCCAAGACGTTGACCGTTTCTTTGCGCCGGCATCCGAGTGGACGCTCGTCACGGGCGAACCGGCGGGCCCAGGTAGGATCGCAGACCTCGAATTCGCGTGGCGCGCGTGCCGTGCCGTGAAATCGAACGCCATCTTGCTCGCCAAGGGCGGAGCGTCGGTGGGAATCGGCATGGGCCAGGTCAATCGAGTCGACTCGTGTCACCTCGCGGTCACCAGAGCGGGTGACCGAGCGAACGGAAGTGTCGCAGCGAGCGACGCGTTCTTTCCTTTCGCCGACGGACTTCAGGTGTTGCTTGATGCGGGAGTCACCGCAATTGTTCAACCCGGCGGATCAGTACGTGACGAAGAGGTTGTCGCCGCGGCGAAGGAGGCCGGGGTGACGATGTACTTCACCAACGAACGGCACTTTTTTCATTAGCCGCTCGCGTGGAGTGGCGGGGCGTATGATGAGGACAAATCTTTTGACCGACGAAGGGAAGTGTCATGAATTTCGGAACTGCAATCAAGACCGTGTTCGTCAAGTACGCCGTATTCAAAGGGGTAGCGACGCGGGCCGAGTATTGGTGGTTTTCGCTGTTTAGCCTGATTGTGTCCGTCGTTCTCAACGTGCTCATGGGCGACCCCAATGATCCCAACGCCGTTGTCAGCGGAATCTCGCTTGTGTGGTCTCTGGGAATCCTGATTCCCTCACTTGCGGTTTCCGTTCGTCGATTCCACGACGCGGGTTTCTCGGGCAAATGGCTGTTGTTGTACTTTGTTCCCGCAATCTTGTTCTTCGTAGCGGCCGCATCCTCGATTCCTGTGATTCTGGCCGCTGTTTCTGGAACATTGACGGGCGATGCATTGGCTGCCGAAATCGCGGGATTGTTGGGGGTTGCTGTTCTCCCGCTCTTCACTGGATTCGCGATTTTTGTTTTCAACCTGGTTGTCAGCGTGCTTCCGTCAAAGTCGGCCGCCGAGGGTAACAAGTACGCCGTGTAGTTAGGCGCCTCGCACCGAGTCGAAGAAGTCCATCATGTCTTCGATCTCACTCATCGACTGCCACGAGAAATCTGTTTCCGTCAAGTCGGAGTGGATCGTGCTCCACAGTTTCGCGGGGTCTGACTCCAGGACCGTCCCGATTGCCGTCATGATGTCGACGTCGGTGGGCTGTCCGATGCTCGCGACGAACGCCGCGAAGTTCACGGCCTTCAGTGTGTGGTAGCAATCCGAACCGGAGCGATCGCCGATGAACTTGATGTCGTCCTTTTCGCGGCTAACCTCGATGTGTTGGTAACGCCCGTCCCGGGCGCTGTATGTCTTTTCCATTTCTCCTCTTTTCTCTCGTGATTTCTTTTCTATTCCGAGAGTATCCCGAGGCGCCGACGAGGAAAGGGTCAGATTTCGCGGCGGTGGGCTTCGATCCACGCGGCGGATTCCTCCAGGGTAAATTGACCAGGCGCAACACTTTGAATGTATGTGAAGGCATCGTCTTGCGTCGCGAACAGCAGGTAGC
>CALPQP020000018.1 GCA_943325745.2 Gulosibacter massiliensis | reverse complement strand
TCGATGCGGTCATTGTTGACCGAGTTGACGAGGTGGACGGGGTAGTTTGCGGCGAGGTCCCGTGCGATATCGAGGCAGTCGTCAAAGTTCCCCTGCAATTGAAGAATTTCGGCATTGTGCGCCACGGCCTGGCTCAACTTGCCCATCGAAATCTTGCCCTCGGGAACAAGCACCGCCGCCGTGATTCCCGCGTGCGCGGCGTAGGCCGCCGCCGCCGCGGACGTGTTGCCCGTCGAGGCGCAAATGACAGCTTTTGCACCTGCCTCCATCGCCTTCGAAATCGCCATCGTCATTCCGCGGTCTTTGAACGATCCGGTCGGGTTCATTCCCTCGTATTTGACATAGACCTTCGCCCCCGTGCGGTCAGACAGTGCCGGCGCATAAACAAGTGGTGTTCCGCCCTCGCCCAGAGAAATAATGGGAGTCTTGTCCGAAACATCAAGGCGATCACGATATTCGTGAAGGACGCCTCGCCACTGATGAGCCATTACAGACCTTCCATTCGAATTACTCCCACGACGCGTTGGACAACGGCCGACGCCTCGAGGGCGTCCACGGTCGCGGCAAGATCGGCTTCGATTGCCTCGTGAGTTCCAATAACCAGCGTAGCGGTGGCCGCTTGCCCATCGACGCTGGTGACCTTTTGCTCGACGGACTCAACCGAGACGCCGTGGGTGGCGAAAAGCGACGCAATATCCGCAAGCACACCGGGGGCGTCGGTGATCTCGAGCGAGATGTGATACCGGGTGCGGATTCCCGAGATTGGCACGATGGGGAAGGTGGCGTGCGTGCTCTCTGCGACACCTGGCCCACCGATGACATGGCGACGCGCCGCGGAAACGAGGTCACCCAGCACGGCCGACGACGTCTGAACTCCGCCGGCGCCCGCACCGTAGAACATGAGAGGACCAGCGAGTTCCGCCTCGACGAAGACCGCGTTGTTCGCGCCGTGCACGGCCGCGAGCGGGTGGGTGTCGGGAACCATTGCTGGGTAAACACGAGCGCTGACGCCCTCGGTGCCGTCCGCCGAAACAACCCGCTCGCAGATTGCGAGGAGCTTCACGACGTAACCGGCTTGCCTGGCGGCAGATACCTGGTCACGAGTGATCTCGGTGATTCCTTCGCGATAGACGAGGTCAATCGGCACATGAGTGTGGAAAGCAAGAGACGCGAGGATCGACGCCTTTTGCGCCGCGTCGTATCCTTCGACGTCCGCACTGCTGTCCTCTTCGGCGTATCCGAGCTTCTTCGCCATTGCGAGCGAGTCCTCCATCGATTCGCCCAGCGTGTCGATGCGATCGAGGATGAAGTTGGTCGTCCCGTTCACGATTCCGAGGATTCGCGTCACCCGGTCGCCGGCCAGAGAATCGCGAAGCGGACGGATGATCGGAATCGCCCCGGCAACGGCCGCTTCGTAATAGACCTGCGCACCAACCTGGGAGGCGGCCTCAAAAATCTCGGTGCTGTGGTGCGCAAGCAGGGCTTTGTTCGCGGTGACGATGTCGGCCCCCGCGTTGATCGCGTCGAGAATGAGCGTTCGCGCGGGCTCGACGCCACCCATTAGTTCGATGACAATATCGGCTTGCCGAACAAGAGCGGCGGCGTCCGTCGTAATGAGGTGTGCGGGGATGTCCACCGCGCGCTGTGATTTCGGGTCGCGAACGGCGACGCCAATCAACTCGATTCCAGCACCAATTCGCGCGGCCAGTTCGTCACCGTGATTGAGAATCTGGTCAGCCACCTGCGCGCCGACGCTCCCAGCACCAAGAAGCGCGATTCGAAGGTTTCGATATTCAATCACGGGGTTTTCCTTATCGCGGGCGTGGCTCTCGGCATTGAGTCAGTTTAGCGACTCGCGGGTAAGGATGAGGCTGTCCTCGGCGGCGACCCACGCCAACATCGCGCACTTGACTCGGGCAACAAATTTAGAAACACCGGATAGCGCGGCAAGGTCTCCGTACTCGTCTTCAGACAGTGCAATTGTTCCGCGGGATCGCATCGCGTCACGGAATCCGTTCGCGAACGACTCGAATTCGATGACCGACATCCCGGTCGCCTCGGAGGTCATGAGCGACGCCGACGCTTGCGAAATCGAGCAGCCTTTTCCCTCCCACTCAAACGCAGTGATAGTCGCGCCGTCCTCTGAGAGTCGAACCGTGAGCGTGAGTTCATCCCCGCAAGTCGGGTTGTACTGGTGCGAGGGGAAGCCGCCCGGATGCAGCCCGTATCCCGCGCGCTTTTTGTTGTGGTCCAGGATGATCTGCTGGTACAGGTCGTCGAGTTCCATCAGCCCTCCCCGAAGAAGGTCCGCACATCGGCCAGGGCGGCGAGCGCGAGCGCGACGTCGTCCGATGTCGAATACATTCCGAGCGAGAACCGCGTCGATGAGTCAACGCCCAGACGTTTATGCAGAGGCTGGGCGCAGTGGTGTCCGACGCGCGCCGCGATTCCGCGCGAATCGAGGTACTGTCCGACGTCGTGGGGGTGGACGCCATCGACGGCAAAGCTGACAAGACCGACGCGGTGAACAGCGTCGGCGGTGCCTAGGATTCGAACGTTCGGAATGTCGGCGACACCGGCGAGCAAGTCAGCACCCAGCGCTTCCTCGTGAGCGGCGATTGCGTCGACTCCAATCGACTCGACGTAACGCAGCGATTCCGCCCAGCCGATTGCCTGCGTGAGTCGCGGCGTTCCCGGCTCGAACTTTGCCGGTGCGGGCAGGTAATCGGACGAGTCGTAATCGACACGCGTGATCATGGCGCCGCCCGTCAGAACGACAGGCATCTCGGCGAGGATTTTTGTCGTCCCCCACAACGCACCGATTCCCGTCGGTCCATACATTTTGTGAGCCGAGAACACAACGAAATCAGCGCCATACGATTCGACGTCGAGGTGTCCGTGCGCGGCGGACTGACACGCGTCGACGACGACTATCGCACCAGCGCCCCGGCCGAGGTCGGAGATGGCGCGAACGGGATTCGTTATTCCGAGGACGTTGGATACGGCCGAGAACGCGACGATTCGGGTGCGGTCGGACATGACCGATTTCACGGCCTCGGCCGTCAACTCTCCGCCATCCGTGATGGGGGCGACGCGAATCACCGCACCCGTCTGCCGGGCAACCTCTTGCCACGGAATGAGGTTCGCGTGGTGTTCCGCTTCGGACACAACGATCTCGTCGCCGGTGGCGAGAGAAAATCGAGCGGGTGAACCAACGGCAGACGCCAATTGAAAGGCGAGAGCGATGAGGTTGATCGACTCCGTTGCGTTAGAGGTGAAGACGAGTTGGTTCGGTCGTGCACCGACGAACGCGGCGATCGACGCGCGTGCATCGTCATAGGCCTCGGTCGCTTCGGCGGCGAGAGAGTGCGCACCCCGATTGACCGCGGCGGTGTGGCGCAGCGCGAATTCAGATTCGAGGTCGACCGCAAGTCGCGGTCGAAGGCTCGTCGCCGCCGTGTCGAGGTAGACGAGCGGATGCCCACTGACGGTTTCCGACAGCTGGGGGAACTCCGCGCGAATCGCGGCGCTCTTTTCTGGCGTGAACTGGCTCACATGCGCTCCGGTGCGCTGACACCCAGCAGGTCGAGACCGTTTCGCAAAACCTGGCCGGCGGAATCGTTGAGCCACAGTCTCGTGCGGTGCGCGTCGTCGACCTCGTCGTCACCGAGCGGCGTCACACGGCAATTGTCGTACCAGCGGTGATAGCAGGCCGCGAGTTCCTCGAGGTACCGGGCGACGCGGTGTGGTTCGCGAAGGGTCGCCGACTGCGCAACAACTCGAGGGAAATCGGCAAGCGCGTTCGCGAGGTCGGCCTCGGTCTGGTGGTCGAGCAGTTCAGCGCGGAAAACCGATCGGTCGACACCAGCGGTGACCGCGTTCCGTGCGACGGCGCAGGTTCGAGCGTGCGCGTACTGCACATAGAACACGGGGTTATCGTTCGACTTCTTGGTCAGGAGTTCCGGGTCAAGCGACAACGGCGAATCGGCGGGGTACCGCGCGAGCGAATACCGCAGCGCGTCGGTCCCTAGCCACTCACGCAGGTCGTTGAGTTCAATAACGTTGCCGGCACGCTTGGACAACTTGGCGCCATTGATGCTCACGAGTTGACCGATCAGGATTTCGATGTCTTTATTCGGGTCATCGCCCGCCGCGCCCGCGAGCGCCTTGAGGCGGTGAACATACCCGTGATGGTCGGCGCCCAGTAGGTAGATCTTGTGCTGGTAGCCGCGGTCGCCCTTGGAAAGGTAATACGCGGCATCGGCCGCGAAATATGTATGGACTCCGTTGCCTCGGCGAATCACACGGTCTTTGTCGTCACCGAAGTCCGTGGTTCGAACCCACACCGCGTCGTCGTCGTCGTAGACGTGTCCTTGGGCTCGAAGTCTTTCGATCGCCTTTTCGACGAGCGATTCGTCCCCACCCGCGTGCAGGTCGCGTTCGCTGAACCACACATCGAACTCGACGTTGAATCGCGTGAGTGAATCTTTGTTTTCCTGAAGTTGCACTTCATACCCGATGTCGCGCGCGATGGCCATGGCCTCGGCGCGGGGCAGATCGGCGAGGTCCGGACGACGAGCCAGCGCGGTTTTACCAAGTTCCTGGACATATTCGCCCGGATAGCCGTTCTCGGGGGCCGGTTCGCCGAGTGCGGCCGCCAGGACGGATTCGCCGAAGACGTCCATCTGTGCGCCGGCGTCATTAATGTAAAACTCGCTGGCGACCGTTGCGCCGGATGCCCTCAGAACGCGACCAATCGAATCGCCGAGACCGGCCCAACGGGTGTGACCGATGTGCAGCGGCCCGGTCGGGTTCGCTGACACGAATTCGAGGTTGATGGACTGTCCGCCGAGGGTGTCATTGTGGCCAAAGGCTGCGCCCATCGTCACGATGGTCCGGGCGATTTCGCCCGCTGCCGCAGCATCCAACGTGATGTTGAGGAATCCCGGTCCCGCGATATCAACCGACTTGATACCCGCAATCGCCGAGAGCGCCGCGTGAAGTTCGGCAGCGACATCACGTGGATTCATATCAACGCGCGTGGCTACCTTCATCGCAATCGACGTCGCCCAATCACCGTGATCGCGATTCTTGGGGCGCTCGAGCGCCACCATTGTGTCGGTGATTTCCGCTGCGACCGCCTTATCGCGAGCGCCGATTACCGTGCGCGTCGCTTCGGCAATAGCGGTGCTCAACGCGTTGGGATTCATACGTCCATCTTAAGTCGCTCATCAGGTGAGTTGAGGGGTACCCCCTACAGGATTCGAACCTGCGACCTTCTACGCCGGAGGTAGACGCTCTATCCACTGAGCTAAAGGGGCTTGTTCGACCAGCGTACTACTGCGCAGAGTGCCGCTCGAGGAATTCAAACACCGCCCGATCGTCCACCCCCGGGAAGCTTCCTCGGTGAAGTGGCGTGAGCACCTGCGAGTGCATCGCCGCGCTCGTCCACGTGTTCCCCGACCATTTCGCGGTGAGGTCGTCCGACGGCAACACGCAGCAGGTCGGGTCGGGGCAGGTCGAGACCTTGCGATAGGCGGTGTCGCGTCCGCGGAACCACTTCGAGTCGGCGAAGGGAACTCCGACTGTGATCGAGAAACTGCCGTCGACTCCCGAGCCCGTTTGAGAGGATTCCCAAAACGTGCCATCGGGAGTGTCGCTGTACTGGTGGTATTCGGTGGTGCGATTAACTCGTGCAAGGGCGACCCGAGCGCTCCACTGCCGACAGAGCCGCTGCCCCTCGACAGCGCCCGTCACGTCGGTTGGAATCGGGAGTCCATCGTTTTCGTATGCCTTGTGCACCGCGCCGTCATCGCCGACGCGCAGAAAGTGGACCGGAATGTCGAGATGGCTGGTCGCGAGGTTGGTAAATCTCATCGACGCGAATTCGTGCGTCACCCCGAACGCGTCGCGGAAATCTTCGACGGCAATGTTGCGCTCGGACTTCGCTTTGGACAGGAATTCGACTGCTTGACGACCCGGCATGATGGCGGCGGCGGCCACATAGTTGATTTCGAGGCGTTGCTTCAGAAACTCCGAATAACTCGAGGGGATGTCATGCCCAAGGATTCGGTGGGCAATCGACTGGATCGCCATCGATCGAAGACCGTGTCCACCGGGGATCGACGCGGGCGGTAGGTAGACGTGGCCGTTCGCCCAATCGGTGATGCTGCGCGCGGATTCTGGTAGGTCATCCACGTAAATGATGTCAAGCCCGTGGCGCTCCGCCATTTGGCTCATCTCGCGGTGAGTGAGAGCGCCCGTGGTGTGACCAACCTGGTCTGACAGATCTTGGCCAATCGCCTCGAGGTCCGGGCGGTAATTGTTGATGTCGCGCATCGCACGCCGCAGTTCGGTGTTTGCACGGCGCGCTTCCTCCGGGGTCGCGATCGCGGTCGTCTCGCGTCGCACAATCTCGCGGTGCAAACCCAGAAGCGCGTCGAGCGTCTCGTCGGTCATGGTCTTACCGACACGAGTCGACGGAATTCCCAATCGAGTAGCGAGCGCCGAGTGTTGCAGTTCGTCGAGCTCGAGCTCTTTTGCGCTGCGCTCGTCAGGCGCCACGGTCTCGAGGAGTGTCGCAACACTGACCCCGAGGGCTGCGGCGACCGCGGTGACGAGCCCAATCTTGGGCTCACGCTTGCCGTTCTCGATAATCGAGAGTTGACTTCCGGACAAACCCACCTTGTCACTCAGGGCATCGAGCGTCAGATTCGCGCGCTGGCGGAAGTGCCGGATTCGCCGGCCCAGGGTTGGGGACATGTTCATCGTGCCAGAATACGCAAAAAGTTTCATAAAACGTAATAAAGCAATTTCTTTCGTCACAAATTCTCGGCGTGTTGGCATTTTTAGGAGAATTCTGTAAACATGCCCTCAATGTCGACCCGCACCGAGTCCCCCGCTACTGAATCTGTGCGCGCGTTGCCGACGACGCGGGACGATCTTCGCAGTTGGGTGTCCGAAATCGCTCGCCTGACTAACCCGGCGAAGATTCAGTGGTGTGACGGTTCGCTCGGCGAGCGCCAGGCACTCATCGCCGAGATGGTCGCATCCGAGACCCTCATCCCGCTTGATGGCGAACTTCGCCCAAATTCGTTCCTCGCGAGGAGCAACCCCGACGATGTCGCCCGCGTTGAGGGACGAACGTTTATCTGTTCCGAGTCCGAGCGTGATGCCGGTCCGACCAACAATTGGCACGATCCCGATGACATGCGATCGACGCTGTCCGGACTCTTTAGCGAATCGATGCGCGGCCGAACGATGTATGTCATTCCGTTCCTCATGGGGCCGACCAACTCGCCCGTTACCCGCGTCGGGGTCGAGATCACGGACTCGCCCTATGTCGTTGTCTCGATGGGAACGATGACTCGAATGGGTCGCATCGCACTCGACGTCATCGAAAGCGGTGGCGATTGGGTGAGGGCGGTTCACTCGGTCGGCGCGCCTCTCGATAATGGTCAGGTCGACGTCGCGTGGCCGTGCAACTCGACCAAATACATCAGCCACTTCCCGGAGACCCGCGAAATCTGGTCGTTCGGTTCGGCCTACGGCGGAAATGCGTTGTTGGGAAAGAAGTCCTTCGCTTTGCGCATCGCGTCGGCGATGGCCCGCGACGAAGGTTGGCTTGCCGAGCACATGATGCTCGTCCGAGTCACGTCACCGGAGGGTCAGGTCGCGCATATCGCAGCAGCGTTCCCCAGCGCGTGTGGAAAAACCAACTTTGCGATGATGCAACCGACTCTTCCGGGATGGCGGGTCGAAACTCTCGGGGACGACATCGTCTGGATGTGGATCGATGAGAACGGTTTGTTGCGCGCCATCAACCCTGAGGCCGGGTTCTTCGGAGTCGCACCGGGAACGAGCGACGAGACCAACCCCGTGGCCATTCAAACGCTCTGGGGTAACACCATCTTTACCAACGTTGCAGTGACTGATGATGGTGACGTCTGGTGGGAGGGACTCACGAAAGAAAAGCCAGCACATCTCACCGATTGGACCGGCCAGGATTGGACGCCGGAATCGGGAACGCCCGCGGCACACCCCAACTCGCGGTTCACCGTCGCAATTGACCAGTGCCCCACCACCGCGAGCGACTGGGCGGATCCGCGCGGAGTTGTCGTTGACGCGATTGTCTTTGGTGGTCGGCGATCCGACACCATGCCCCTCGTCACCGAAGCCCGCTCGTGGTCTCACGGTGTTTACCTCGGTGCAACGATGGCGTCGGAGCGCACCGCCGCGGCCGAGGGAACCCTTGGCGAACTTCGCCGTGACCCGTTCGCGATGGCACCCTTCACCGGGTACAACGTCGGTGACCACTGGGCCCACTGGTTGTCCATCGGCGAGCGCCTCCGTGTTTCCGGGCGCTTTCCCCGAATCTTCCACGTGAACTGGTTCCGACGCGATGAGAGTGGGCGATTCCTGTGGCCAGGTTTTGGCGACAACATTCGTGTCGTCAAGTGGATGATGGATCGCTTGCGCGGTGACATTGGAGGCGTCGACAGCCCCGTCGGCACGCTTCCAAAACTCGCCGATCTCGATCTGCGCGGACTCGACACAACCCTCACCGACGCCACCGAAATCGTGTCGATCAACTTCACCGAAATCGAACGAGACGCCCGAGACGCTCAATCCCTGCTAACTCGTGCCGGTGACACCGTCCCGGTAGCGATCTGGGCGGAGAATACCGAGACAATCACCCTGTGTCGATGACAGTTTTATCGTAATCAAATCGTCATAGAACCTTCACCGGTAAGTGAGCGTTGTGCGAGTATATTCGGAACTATGCAGTCGAACTCAGATTTGGGTTTTGCGAAAATGGTTGCGACCATGGCCATTGTCATGCTCGCATTGACAGGTTGCAGTCCTAGTGAGGGTCCGACGGCAGGGCCGAATCCGACCGAGACGTCGCAGCCAACGGCTGAACCGACGGAAACCCCCGTCCAAACCGAGTTCTTCTCGATGCCCGCCGACTGCACCGGCATTTTGCCCACTACAGAGCTCGATGCCTTTGCCGCCGACGGCATCGTCTTGTTGGCCGGCCCTGGCGGAAAATACGGCAACGAACTCATTACCGAACCGACGCCGGAAATGAGCGCCGGTGGAATCTCGTGTTACTTCGGAACAGACAACGAAGATCTCACCCTGCTCCGTGTTGCTGTGCTTGTGTCGGCGGTGCCGCTTGACGCCACAAGCCGTTCGGAAGTCATCGCTGACCTCGCTGCTCAGGGACTCGCGCAGGCGATGGACGAACGCGGCGCTGTGACCTTCGGAATTCTTGGCGTCAGCGAGGGTCAAACCACAGCGAACTACAACGTCATCGCGAGCGATTCCTGGATTTCGGTGCTGTCGTCGGATGGCGGTGAAGCGGCATTTCTTGCCATCATGCGTCTCGCGAACGCCGTTCACAGCGCGAACTACAACTAGGCCGTGAGCTCGGACCTCCTCGCGGGTGTCCACCCCAGTTGGCTTCCTTCATTCGGTCATGCGTCCAACGCAATCGTCGACATCGTCAATCGACTCGAAGTTGAACGCGCCGCCGGCATAACCCACGCATCGGACCGCGCCGACATCTTCCGCGCTTTTCGCGTTCCGCTCGACTCCGTTCGAGTCGTCGTCCTCGGCCAAGACCCCTACCCGACCCCCGGGCACGCGGTCGGACTCGCGTTTTCAACGAGCCGAAACGTTCGCCCTCTGCCACGAAGTCTCTCGAACATCTATGCCGAACTGCGTGACGACCTCGGAATAGAGCCCGCGGAACACGGCGATCTGTCGAGTTGGGTGGGCCAGGGCGTGTTGCTTCTCAACGCGTCGTTGACGGTGCGCGCGGGGGAAGCCGGGTCGCATCGATCATGGCCATGGAAGGACGTGACGGGTGCAGCCCTCCACACACTCGCCGAACGCGGTGGGCCCCTCGTCGCCGTCTTGTGGGGTCGCGAGGCGCAGTGGGCGGCGCCGCTGTTAAACGACGTCGACACGATTGAGTCCGCCCACCCCTCTCCGCTCTCGGCGCACCGAGGTTTTTTTGGCTCGCGTCCGTTCTCGCGGATCAACGCATCCCTCGTCGCCCAGGGAGGCGTGGCGGTCGACTGGCGCGTTTAGACTCTCGACATGACTGGAGTGTTCTTTCGACTGGCCGTCGATGCGGACGCGCCCGCCCTCGTAGACATTTACAACCACTACGTCTCGACCTCGAATGTCACATTTGACCTCGATTCGTGGACACCAGAAGACATGGCCCACAAGATCGACACGGTCACTGCGCTGGGAATGCCGTTCATCGTCGCGGAAATCGGTGGCGGTCTGGTCGGGTACGGCTACCTATCTAAGTGGCGAGAAAAGTGCGCATACGAAACGACAATGGAAAACACCCTGTACCTGCGTGACGACGCGCGAGGCGCTGGAATCGGGCGCTCGTTGTTGGAAGAACTACTCCGACTCGGTGCAATCGCTGGAGTTCGCGAGGTCATCGCCGTGATCGCGAACACCCCCGATGCGGTTCCGTCGATTCGGCTTCACGAGAAGGCGGGTTTTGCGCGCGTGGGCTAAATGGA
>CALPQP020000017.1 GCA_943325745.2 Gulosibacter massiliensis | reverse complement strand
TCCGGTCGGCAACGGTGAGCAAGAGCTGAACGCGCGTGACCTGGTTGCGGCGGGCGGGGCAATTCTTTGCCGCGATGCTGAGTTCACGGGGGAGTGGGTCCGAGAGTCACTGATCCCATTGTTGGCGAACGGCGAACAGCGTCGAACAATGGCAAGCCGAGCCGCTGCGTCCGGAATTCGAGACGGGGCTGAGCGGCTGACGGACATGGTGTTCACCGCGGTCTCTGAATCACGGGCTTAGGGTGGAGTCGTGATCGCGCCCGACCTGACCGCTGATGTTCCCGCAGAGCTTGGCCGTGTTCATTTCATCGGAATCGGCGGAAGCGGAATGAGCGGCATCGCACGCATGTTTCGCGCGCAAGGTCTTGTCGTTACCGGATCCGACCGCTCTGAGTCGCAGACGCTGACGGACCTTCGAGCCGATGGAATAGTCGTTCAGATCGGACACGAGCCAATCGCCGTGCGTGACGCTGACACGGTCGTGGTCACCGGCGCGTTGTGGGCGGACAATCCCGAATACCGCTGGGCTATCGATCGCGGAATTCGCGTCCTTCATCGCGCACTCGCGCTGGCCTGGCTCGTTCGCGATCACCGCGTCGTGTCAGTAGCGGGAGCCCACGGAAAAACCACGTCGACGGCAATGATTGTGACGGGACTGCTCGGTGTAGGTCGCTCACCGTCTTTCGTGAATGGCGGTGTGTTGGCCAACCTTGGTGCGTCTTCCGGACGAGGAACCGATTCCGAGTTCGTCATTGAAGCCGATGAATCGGATGGATCCTTTGTCGTATACCCGACATCGATTGGGCTGATTACCAACATCGACTCGGACCATCTGGAGCATTACGGTTCCGAAGAGGCATTTGACCAGGCGTTCGTGACTTTCGCAAACGGTTGTCGGGAGGTCGTTGTTGTGTCGGGGGACGATCCGGCACTGCGGCGGTTGATGCCCAGCATCAAGGTCCCGAGTGTGACCTTCGGCGAATCGGAGGGAGTTGATTACCGTGTCAGCGATATCGAGTCGTCAGCCGATGGTGTCAGCGCGACAATCACACACGGTAATCAAGTCGTCGAATTCCGTCTACCGGTATCGGGCGCTCACAACGCAGTCAACGGCGCGGGTGCAATCGCGGTGATGTGCGCGCTTGGCGTCGACCTAATTGCAGCAGCGGCAGCGCTGGGTGATTTCGCGGGAACCGGTCGGCGCTTTGAACTGACGAGCACAGTCCGAGGCGTGCGCGTGTACGACGACTATGCCCACCATCCGCGCGAAGTCCGAGCCGCGTTGGCCACGGCCAGAAGCGTGGTTGGCGACGGTCGGCTCATCGCTGTCCACCAGCCCCATTTGTACTCGCGAACGCGCGACATGGCGGCCGATTTCGCGCGCGAATATGAGAGCGGCGCTGACTTCACGGTGGTTCTCGACGTGTTTGGCGCGAGGGAGGACCCGATCGCGGGGGTGTCGGGTGCTCTTGTTGCGGCTGCATTTGCCGATCAAACGCGCGTGGCATTCTGTCCCGATTGGTCGGTCGCGGCGAAAATCGCGTCCCAGCACGCACAATCGGGAGACATCATCATGACTCTGTCCTGCGGTGATGTTTATCGCATCATTCCTCAGATTGTTGCGGAACTCGACGTTTCGTGAAGCGCCCCGATATTCCCGGAGCACCCGGCGCACCGCGGTCGGTGCCACGTCCATCCCGATTGCAGCCGGTAGCCGCGTCGAATTTTCTTATAGCTCCACGTGATTCGGACGAACGTCGATTCACGGCCGGTCGCCGGCGCCGTCGGCGCGCGTGGCTGACAGGTAGCGGTACGCTCGTCGCGGTCGCGCTTGTTGTCAGCGGAATCGTGATGTCGCCACTTCTCACGTTGACCGACATCGTCGTGAAGGGACGGGACTCTGTTCCCGAGCGAATAATCGTCGGCGCGGCATCCGACCAAGTCGGCCAACCGCTCGTCGCCCTCAATTTCGATGCGATTCGTGAACGACTCAGTTCTGTCACGAGAATTCAGTCATTCACGACCGAGATTCAGCCCCCGCACACTCTGGTCATTCGGGTCGTCGAGCGTCAGGCCATCGGCTTCATGGCGAACGAATCTCAATGGGCGGTTGTCGACGCTGCCGGTGTCGTCATCGACACGGGGATGGAAAAGCCCTCGGGAATTCCCGAACTGTTGGGGGAGTCCACCACTGACACATCATTTAGCGCCATGGCGGAGACGCTCGTTGCCTTGCCGAGTAGCATCCTCGCAAATGTCGCATCGATGTCGGCGCAGACGCGTGACAGCGTTCGGTTTACTCTGCGCGGGGTTGGGCACGAAATCATATGGGGCTCTCCGGACAATTCCGCGCTGAAGCTCGTAGTGATGAATCGCGCGATTCGAGTCGCCGATCGTTCGAAGGGAGTTTTCGAAATCGATGTCTCTGCATCGGACAACATCGTTTTACGGCGATTGCGCTGAATCGCGACACGCCGACTGAGTTGGCGGCTTCTGCGTATCGGCGTGACTACCGTGTGCTTGCCTGAGAGGGCAGAAAAAGTCTCGACTTCAAGTTGAGCCTGAACGTTGGAGGAACCCATGGCATCCGCAAGCAACAATTACCTCGCCGTCATTAAGGTTGTCGGCGTAGGTGGCGGTGGTGTCAATGCTGTCAATCGAATGATTGACGCCAAGATCAAGGGTGTCGAATATGTCGCGGTCAACACCGATGCACAAGCTCTTCTCCTCAGCGACGCCGACGTCAAACTCGACGTTGGACGGCAACTGACCCGTGGTCTCGGTGCCGGCGCCGACCCCGAAATAGGTCGTCGCGCCGCGGAAGACCACGCAACCGAAATTGAAGAAAGCCTCGCGGGCGCGGACCTCGTTTTTGTCACTGCTGGCGAAGGTGGCGGAACCGGAACCGGCGGTGCGCCCGTTGTCGCGCGAATTGCCAAATCGATAGGTGCGCTCACCATCGGTGTTGTCACTACGCCCTTTGGCTTCGAGGCGCGTCGTCGCCGTGAACAGGCCGAAGCGGGAGTTGAACGCCTTCGTGCAGAGGTTGACACGCTGATTGTCGTCCCCAACGACCGGCTCCTTCAACTCGCTGACCCGACGATTTCGGTCACCGAAGCTTTTGCCATCGCAGACGAGGTCCTCCTCGCTGGAGTTCAAGGCATCACCAATCTCATCACGAATCCCGGCCTGATCAACCTCGACTTCGCCGACGTTCGCAGCGTCATGCACGGTGCAGGAACGTCTCTCATGGGTATCGGAAGCGCACGGGGTGCCGAGCGAGCGATCAAAGCAACCGAAATGGCGATTGCGTCTCCTATGCTCGACCAGACGATCAACGGCGCACACGGCGTGCTGTTGTCTTTCCAGGCCGGCTCCAACCTGTCCATCATGGAGGTCAACGAAGCGGCCTCGCTCATCTCGGATGTCATCCACCCCGAAGCCAACTTCATCTGGGGAATGGGAATTGACGACACTCTCGGAGACGAGGTTCGCGTGACTGTTATCGCTGCCGGATTCGACGAGAGAGACACCGTGCGCTCCGACCGAATTGGTAGCGTCGCATCGTTCCAAACAATCGATGAAGAATTGCAGCACAGCGAATTCGGGCGGTCAGCAACGACGACCGATATTCCGGTTTTGACCGACCAGTTTGCCGATTCAGACGCCTACGACCTTCCCGAATTTCTGCAGTAGCCCGTAGTGCCGTCCGTAACCGAACGATGGCACTCAGTGTTCGCTGAAGTAGCTGAGGAATGTGCAAAGTGGGGTCGTGATGTTTCCGACATCACCCTCGTTGTCGTCACGAAATTCCACCCGGTGTCGGTCATCGAGGAACTTCTCGATGCTGGCGCTCGCCACTTCGGCGAGAGTCGACACCAGGATGCTGCGCCGAAAGCCGATGCACTCGCAGATCGAGACCTCACGTGGCACTTTGTCGGGCAAATCCAGTCCAACAAGGCTCGAGCAATCGCACGGTACACCTCGGTTATTCACTCACTTGATCGGGATTCCGTCGTTGACGCCCTCGTCACATCAGAACATCGAGTAGACGGCTTTATCGAGTTGAACCTCACGGACGACCCCGGCCGTGGAGGAGTAACGACTGCCGATGACATGTTGCGACTGGCCGAGAGGATCCTCGCCGCTGGCACAATTGACCTGCGTGGCGTAATGGCGGTGGCACCTCAGGACGCCGACCCGAACGCGGCGTTCGCACACGTAGCCTCGATGTCCGAGATACTCACTCAGGCCTACCCGAACGCGACGGACATCTCTGCTGGTATGAGCGCCGATTGGCAACAGGCCATTGAGCACGGCGCGACACACCTTCGGATTGGCACGTCAATCACGGGAAATCGCCCAACTCCGCGTTAATCTGATGAAAACCTCAAGGAGAGGAAATCGTCATGAGGAAAACACTTGAGTATTTGGGCTTCGTTTCATCGTCATCCCGATTCCCGAAAGAGCGCACGAGCGTTAGGCCCGACCTACCCCGTCCGTCCGGGCCTCGACCCGTCGCTGTTCCGGGGCGTTCGATGAGTCGATCTCGCTACGAGCCCTCATATTCGGTCATCCACACGATGCGCCCTCGCCGCTACGCAACTGATGCGTCGGGTATAGCAGAGACGTTTGCCGATGGCTCTCCGATCATCGTCGACTTGTCCATGATGCAAGAGGCCGACGTTCGTCGTCTGATTGACTTCATGTCAGGTCTCGTCAAGGGACTGGACGGAACCATTCGCCGCGTTGCCGTAAAGGTGTTCATGCTTACCCCCGCGGGGATTGAACAGTTCGATGACGAACTCGACCAGAACAGCCTCCAGCCGAGTCACGACGAAGAACTCCTGGCGTAGTCCATGCCAGTGTTGGGAAACATCCTTTACGCAATTCTGTGGTGCTTCTCGGCTTTGCTGTGGTCGCGCTTTATCCTTGAATGGGTTCAGCAAATCGCGCCGCAGTGGCGGCCGCGCGGTGTGGTGTTAATCCTCGCGGAAGCGACGTACACTGTAACTGACCCTCCGCTGCGCTTCCTCCGGCGATTCATAAAACCGTTGCGTATCGGTTCGGTTGCAATCGACCTTTCCTGGACTTTGTTGCTTTTTGCCGTTTACATCGCAATGTCTTGGGTTGTTTAGGGTTCGCGGTAAAGTGTTGTCAACCGATAAAGCGGTTGTACTAAGGAATGAGGCGGACCAATGTTGAGCGCTGAAGACATTGTTAACAAACAATTCAAGACGAAACGCGACGGTTATGACCCCGATGACGTTGACGATTTCCTCGATGAGGTTGTCAAGGAACTTCGTCGCATCCAAATCGAAAACGATGGACTCAATCAAAAAGTATTGGGCGCAGAGTCGCGTGTGGCAGAGCTTCAGCGCAGCGGAGGGCCAATCGCTACCAGTGTCGTGACGGGAACCGCCGAGACCGGCACATCGAGTCAATTACTCCAACTCGCTCGGAAACTTCACGACCAGCACATCCAAGAGGGGTATACCGAGCGCGACCGGATTATCGAAGAGGGTAAGAACCACGTGACGCGCATGCTTGCTGAAGCGGAGCTTCGCCAGCGTAACGAAATTAGCGTGCTCGACCAGCAGCGAATCGCGGTCGAGCGCGAAATCGAGCGGCTCAAACTTTTCGAAAAAGAGTACCGTCAGCACCTCAAGCAGCACCTCGACAAGCAGCTTGCAGATCTGGCCAACAGCGGTCAGGAACCCGGCCAACCCTTTTAGTCCCGATGCCACAGCATCGATCGCTTCCGGTTCCTGACGGTCTCGTCGGGGAACGTGTCGACGTCGCCGTCGCTAAATTGTTGGGCTTTTCGCGGACATTCGCTGGCGATGTCATCGAACGCGGTGGTGTCGAGGTGGATGGACGGGTAGCAACGAAGTCCGACCGCTTGTCGGCCGACGCACTGTTGTCGATTGTCTGGGACGACCCGCGCGAACCCGAGATTGTCCCGGTTGTGATAGCTGACATGCAGATCGTTTATGACGACGACGACATTGTCGTTGTGAGTAAGCCCCCGTTCCTCGCCGCTCATCCCTCTCTGGGATGGGAGGGCGACACGGTGCTGGGCGCGCTCGCCGGAGCGGGCTATCGAATCGCGACGTCGGGACCTCCGGAACGTCAGGGGATCGTGCATCGACTAGATGTGGGGACCTCTGGACTCATGATTGTGGCCAAGAGCGAGATCGCATATTCGGTCATGAAGCGGAAATTCAAGGATCGTGAGGTTTTCAAGGAATACCACGCGCTCGTTCAAGGCGAGATGGTGCCAGCAGAGGGAACAATCGACGCACCGATCGGTCGCCATCCAGGTTCGGCATGGAAATTCGCGGTCACCCACGATGGGCGACATGCCGTCACGCACTTTGACACTCTCGCCACTTATCCGACGGCAACGCTCTTGTCGGTGGGTCTCGAGACCGGGCGCACCCACCAGATCCGTGTGCACATGGCTGCTCAGCGGCACCCACTCGTCGGCGATTCGCTTTACGGCGCAAACCCCATCATCGCGACGCGTCTGGAACTAACGCGCCAGTGGTTGCACGCCGTCCGACTCCGGTTCAATCACCCCGCGACGGGTGATGAACTCGAGATCACGAGCGACTATGCGCCAGATTTGGCACATTCGCTGGAACTTCTCGCAACTCGCTGACGCGCCTCACGGTCGCGTCCGACGACCGACCTAAACTGAAAGTCCGCAATCGCGAGAAGGAGAGTCCGTGTCGAGTTCGTTTGTCCATCTTCACGTTCACACGGACAACTCGATGCTCGACGGCGCGGCACGAATTGACAGTCTGTTGGACGCGACAGTTGCAGAGAACATGCCGGCCATCGCGATGACCGACCACGGCACCTTGTTTGGTGCGTTCGAGATGTGGAAACAGGCCAAGGATCGGGATATCAAGGCGATCATCGGTCTCGAAGCCTACTTCGCTCCGGAAGGCCGACACCACAAGAAGCCCGTGCAGTGGGCTGATGGGAGCGAGAACGATGTGTCCGCTCGCGGAGCGTATACGCACCTCACGCTGCTGAGTGAGACAACCGAGGGCATGCACAATCTCTTTTCGATGTCGACATCGTCCTATATCGAAGGTTTTTACCACAAACCCCGGCTCGACCTCGAGCTTCTCAGCACGCACTCCGAGGGGCTCATCGCTACGAGCGGGTGTGTGTCGGGTGAGATTCAGACAAAGATTCGTCTGGGCGATTATGACGGCGCCAAACTCGCGGCCTCAACAATGCGCGACATTCTGGGTAAAGAGAATTTCTTCATCGAGATCATGGATCACGGGTTGCCCATCGAACGCCGCGGAATCAAGGATTTGCTGCGACTCGCGCAGGAACTCGACCTGCCACTGGTGTTGACGAACGACCTGCATTACACCCATGCGCACGAGGCGAAGTCGCACGCCGCCCTATTGTGTGTTCAATCCGGCAAGACCCTGTCAGACGAAAGCAGGTTCAAGTTCGAGGCGGACGAGTTTTATCTCAAGTCAGCGGCCCAAATGCGATCGCTGTTCCCAGACCACCCCGAGGCCGCCGACAACACGCTCCTCATTGCCGAACGGTGCAACGTTGAATTCGACACATCGGTGAGTCACATGCCGCAGTTCCCTGTTGACGCGGGGGATACCGAGGCGGCGGCATTTGAGCGGGAAGTGGTCGCGGGTCTGGCATATCGTTATCCGAACGGCCTGACACCGGAAATCGAGCAACGTGCGAAATATGAAATTGACGTCGTCACGAGCAAAGGTTTTCCCGGCTATTACCTCGTCGTCGCAGACTTCGTCAAATGGGCCCGCGAAAACGGTGTGCGTGTTGGACCGGGTCGAGGTTCGGGTGCTGGGTCTCTTGCCGCGTTCGCGATGCGGATCACAGACCTTGACCCGATTGAACACGGACTGCTCTTTGAACGATTCCTGAACCCCGAACGCGAATCCATGCCCGACTTCGATATTGACTTCTCCACGCGACGACGCGATGACGTCAAGCGCTATGTCACGGGCAAGTACGGCTCTGACCGTGTCGCACAAATAGCGACATTCAACATCATCAAAGCAAAACAAGCGCTCAAGGATGCTTCCCGCGTGATGGGTTTCCCTTACGGGATGGGCGAGAAACTGTCTAAGGCGGTTCCGCCTATGCTCGCGGGCCGCGACATGTCGCTCGCCGAGATGTACGACACCGCCAACCCCCGATTCAAGGAAGCGGCTAAATTCCGCGACGTGATCGAGGAATCCGCGGACACGAAAGCGGTCTTCGAGACGGCGCTCGGCATCGAGAACATCAAGCGAAACACTGGTGTGCACGCGGCCGGCGTCATCATGTCGGACACCCCGTTGGCGGCGATCGTGCCACTCATGATGCGCGACAACGACGGTCAGATCATCACACAATTCGATTACCCGACCTGCGAAAAACTTGGACTGATCAAGATGGACTTTCTTGGACTTCGAAACCTCGACATCCTCGATGACGCGCTCATCAATATCAAACGAAACAGGGGAATTGACCTCGTCCTCGAGGACCTCGACTTCAATGACACGGGTGTTTACGAACTCCTTTCGACGGGCGAGACTCTGGGAATCTTCCAACTCGATTCCCCGCCGATGCGGCAACTTCTCAAACAGATGCGTCCCGACCATTTCGAAGACATTTCCGCGGTGCTCGCGTTGTACCGCCCAGGCCCCATGGGCGCGAAATCACACACCAATTACGCGATGCGCAAACAGGGTCAGCAGGCGATCACCCCGATCCACCCGGAGCTCGCCGAATCACTGGCCGACATTCTTGGGCCAACCTATGGGCTCATTGTCTATCAAGAACAGGTCATGGAGATCGCCCAGCGGGTTGCGGGATACTCGCTCGGTCAGGCCGATAATCTGCGTCGCGCGATGGGAAAGAAAAGCAAGGAAACCCTCGACAAGGAATTTCCTTTGTTTTCGGCGGGAATGTTGGAGCGCGGATACACCAAGCCGGCCATCAAGACCCTGTGGGACATCCTCGTCCCGTTCTCGGATTACGCGTTCAACAAGTCGCACTCAGCGGCGTATGGCGTGATCGCCTACTTCACGGCGTATCTCAAAGCCCATTACCCGGCGGAATTCATCGCGGCACTTCTCACCTCAGTCGGAGACGACCGCGACAAGTTGGGCGGCTATCTCGTCGAGGCGCGCCGCATGGGGGTCACGGTTCTTCCCCCTGACATCAACGAGTCTGACCTGTATTTCACAGCTGTCGGTGATGACGTGCGTTTCGGTCTGGGATCAATCAAGAACGTCGGGGAGAATGTGGTTTCTCACGTAACGACAGAACGAGAGTCGGGCGGCGAGTACACCTCGGTGCAGAACTTCCTCACACGCGTTCCGTTGCCCGCACTCAACAAACGCACGATCGAATCGCTATTCAAGTCCGGAGCGTTTGATTGTTTTGGACACACTCGCCGTGCTCTCATCGAGGTCCATGAAAAGGTTGTCGACGACGCAACTCGTGAAAAGAAAGACGCGTCGAAAGGTGACGTCGGTTTTGATTTCGGGGAACTCTTTGACCAACCTGTCGAGTTGATTCCGGATCGCCCCGAATGGCCTCGCAAGACCAAACTGGAATTCGAGCGCGAAATGTTGGGGCTGTATGTCTCTGACCACCCTCTGAACGGTCAAGAGGTCGTTCTTCAACGCCACCGGACGTTGTACGTTAGTGACCTGATTGCCGTCCCTAAAGTCGCGGAAAGCGAGGGCGAAGAGACGGAGTGGGAGTTGCAGGGCGCGTCGGAAGACGACGTAATCACGCTCACAGGGCTTTTGCGCAACATCGAACATCGCACGGCGCGAGCGTCGGGCAAGCAATACGCCTCTGCCGTTCTCGAAGACATGTCGGGTTCCATCGAATTGTCGATTCTGGGAAAGGCATACGACGACCTTCGTCCGCTACTCGTCAACGATTCGTTGGTCGCCATCAGTGGGCGTGTTCGGTTGCGCGAACAGTTCCTCTCAATGATGGTTCGGAACATGAAACACCTCGAGGTTTCCCTCGACTCGGAGGTGTCCATCATCCGCGTTCAGGTTCCCGCGGAACATTCAACAACGACGCTCGTTGCGGAGTTGGACGATGTGCTCAAGCGTTATCCGGGGGATGCCGAGGTGGAACTGCGCCTTCGCCATGCCTCGGGTGTTCAGGTGTTCACCCTGCCACACCGCGTCACCGTGAGCGGTCCGCTCTACGGCGAACTCAAGCGCGTTCTCGGCCCCAACTGTTTCGTTTAACCCGCCACGATCTCACCGACGCCGTGATAGCGGCGATCGACATACACGAGGGGCGGGCAATCGGGGTGGGTCTCGCCGTCATTGATTTCCACGACGATCGTCGCGTTGTCGCCAACTTCGGTGACGGCCACGACAGTGGCAAGAAGAGCGGCGCGCACGCCGTGCAGTTGGGGGAGACCACCCATGCCAACTGCCCAGTGGTCGCCCGTGAAGCGCTGCGGGAAGGCACCCGCCATTGTGCGGGAGATACCGACCTGGTCGCTACTGAGGAAATGAAGGATTACGGCTTTGCCCAACGCGACTGCAGGATACGACGAAGCGTGTTGCGCAATGTTGACGGTCGCACGCGGGG
>CALPQP020000016.1 GCA_943325745.2 Gulosibacter massiliensis | reverse complement strand
GCGGTCAAGCGCGGTGCCGGGCTGTCTGGCGAGTCCATCGACTATATGACGATCATGTACGAGGGTTACGGACCTTCCGGCGTTGCCCTTCTCATTGAATGCCTCACGGACAACAAAAACCGAGCGGCGGCCGAGGTTCGGACGGCGATGGCTCGCAACGGTGGAACAATGGCCGATCCTGGTTCGGTCGCCTACAATTTTGCGCGCAAGGGCGTTATCTCGATCACGAAGGTCGACGGCGTCTCCGAGGACGACATTCTGCTCGCCGTGCTTGACGCAGGAGCCGAAGCAGTGGTCGATCACGGCGGCGGATTCGAGGTCATCACGGACACCGCGAACCTCGTCGCAACCCGTGTCGCTCTTCAAGAAGCGGGCCTGGACTACGACTCATCGGAAGCAGAGTTCGTGCCGTCGCTCACCGTCGATGTCGACGCCGTGACCGCCCGCAAAGTTTTTCACTTGATTGACGGGCTCGAAGACCTCGACGACGTGCAGAATGTTTTCGCGAATTTTTCGATTCCGGCAGACGTTCAGGCCGAACTCGACGCGGAGGAGTAAGTGACCCGAATCCTCGGCGTTGACCCCGGGCTCACCCGGTGTGGCGTCGGGGTAATCGACTCGGCGTCGGCGCGCACGGTGTCGTTCGTTGATGTCTCCGTGATTCGTAGCCCCGCCGACGCACCGCTAGAGCAAAGACTTTTGACAATCCGCGATGGGCTCAACCTGGTACTCGACACCTTTCGCCCAGATGTCATCGCGATCGAACGTGTTTTCGCTCAACACAACGTTCGGTCTGTCATGGGAACCGCGCAAGTCGCAGGAATCGCACTACTCCTCGCAGCGGAAAGGGGGCTCGCGGTCGCTCTGCATACACCGAGCGAGGTCAAGGCGGCCGTCACGGGCTACGGCCGGGCAGACAAGAAGCAGGTAACGACAATGGTGACCGCGATTCTGAAACTCGATGCGCCCCCGAAACCAGCCGACGCTGCGGATGCGTTGGCGTTGGCGATTTGTCACGCCTGGCGCGGGGGAGACGTCGCCCTCGAGGGCGAAACCGACGCTCAACGCGCGTGGCGAGCGGCCGTGAAGGCGTCGCGCTCGTAGGCTGAACAACATGCTTGCGACTGTGCGTGGAATCGTGGCGTCGACTGGCGTTGGCGATGTCGTCATCGAGACAAACGGCATCGGTCTCCATGTTGCCGTTCCTCGAGAGGTTGCGGCAACCCTTCGGGTCGGCGAGGACGCTTTTCTTCACACCGTCCTTATCCCACGTGAAGACGAATGGTTGCTATTTGGCTTCTTCACCGCCGAGGACAAGCAACTATTCACCATTTTGCGCGGAGTTACCGGAGTGGGGCCGAGGACGGCACTGGGGATTTTGTCGACAATGTCTGCTCTCGAGATTGCCGGGGCGGTCGACGCGGGTGATGATTCGCGCTTCCGTGTTGTCCCTGGAATCGGACAGAAGACCGCCTCGCTCATCATCGTCTCTCTCACAGGGAAAATGCCGCAGGCCTCCAACTCAGAGTCCACCGAGCTAGCCGAGGCGTTGACCGGTTTGGGCTGGGCGCAGAGTGCCGCTCGCGAGGTAGCTCGTGGAGTTGTCCGCGATGCCCCGACAGCGAGTCTCGCGGAGCGTCTGAAGATTGCACTCGCGTCACTCGGCGGAAACTCGTGACCGATTTCGAACAAGACTCCGTCTTCGAAGGGGCACTGAGGCCCGGGTCACTGAGCGAATTCATCGGTCAAGAAAAAGTGCGTGCGCAATTGTCGGTCATGTTGTCGGCGGCAAAGATGGAGAGCCGAACTCCTGACCACGTTTTGTTGGCGGGTCCTCCGGGATTGGGAAAGACGACGCTTGCGATGATCGTTGCGCATGAGTCGGGCTCGCCACTCCGCATGTCCAGCGGACCAACGATTACGCACACGGGCGATTTAGCAGCAGTGTTGTCATCGTTGATCGAGGGAGAGACCCTTTTCATTGATGAAATTCACCGTCTGCCCCGCGGAGTCGAAGAAATGTTGTACATCGCGATGGAGGATTTTCGAATCGACATCATGGTGGGTAAAGGGCCAGGGGCAACGACTGTCCCGCTGCAGATCGCGCCTTTCACGCTGGTGGGAGCTACGACTCGTTCTGGGCTTCTGCCGGCGCCACTTCGCGATCGGTTCGGATACACGGCCCACCTCGAGTACTACGAGGTTGGCGAAATCGAATTCGTCATCCGTCGAAGCGCTCGGTTGTTGGGAATTGAACTCGACGCCAGCGCGGTCAACGAACTTGCGCGACGGTCCCGCGGTACTCCCAGAATCGCGAATCGGCTGCTCCGTCGGGTGCGTGACTACCTCGTGGTTCACGATTCAGCGGGTTCGCGCGATGCGGTGAACGCGGCGCTGACCGTTTTTGACATTGACGACCACGGTTTGGATCGACTTGACCGGGCGGTATTGACCACCCTGATTGACTCGTTTCGCGGCGGTCCTGCGGGAATCACGACTCTCGCCTCGGCCGTTGGCGAAGAACGCGACACTCTCGAATCGGTCGTCGAGCCGTACCTCGTTCGGGTTGGGCTTATCGCCCGAACTCCACGTGGGCGAGTCGCCACCCCCGCGGCGTGGACATTGCTCGGAAAGGAGCGACCGAGCGGTCTATGATGGGAACGTTGTGTTCCCAGACTCTCGAAAGGACGGTCACTGCCCATGGATCCGTTTACCCTAATGATGGTCGCCGTTTTGGCGCTCATGGTTGTGTTCATGATTCGCAATTCTCGCAAGCAAAAAGCCGACCGTGAAGCTCTCGTGGCCAAGGTTGTCAAGGGAGCGAATGTCATGACGACGTCCGGTATTTTCGGGACGATTCTGTCGATTGACGTTGAGGAAAACGAGATTCTGTTAGAGACCACTCCGGGAACGAAAATCCGCATTCACCGACAGGCCGTGACGAGTGTTGTCGAGAAGGCGGCCCCGGTTGTCGCTGCTAAAACTGCTGCAGCGAAGCCTGCCGCCACGAAGCCCGCGGCGACAAAGTCCGCGACCAAGTAATTCACCGGTAGACCGTGGCAACAACGAGTACTTCTTCCCGAGCGCGTCGTGCGCTCGTCTGGCTTGCTGTCATTTTTGCTGCATTCGGCGCGATGATTGGGTCGGGTGTGATTTTCGATAAGGCTGGGTGGACTCCGAAGCTCGCGTTGGACCTCGAGGGTGGAACGCAGATCATTCTGAACCCGCAAATCGCGGTCGGCACGACAGTGACAGAGGAAGAACTTGTCCAAGCGGTCGGTATCATCCGTCAGCGGGTGGACGCGACGGGTGTCAGTGAAGCCGAGGTTACGACGCAGGGGGGTACCAACATTGTTGTCTCGATCCCCGGCACTCCCGACCAGGCGACCTTGGATCGAATTCGCTCATCCGCGAAACTCGAATTCCGTCCCGTTCTGATTACCGACGTGTCCGACGTCGTGAGTCAGGTCGCCACAAACGTTGCGGAGGCGTTGGCAGAAGACCCCAATGCGGACCTGAGCGGTCTCGGGACTCCGGGAACCCCCGTTTCCTGGGCGGAACCCGCCGATGAACCAATCAACTTCAGTGACCTGAACTGGGTGACACCCGAGATCTATCAGGCCTATTTGACGACCCCCTGCGACGTCTTGGATGCGTCGGGTGCGAACACTGCCGACCCGACGCAAACACTCACGGTGTGTTCGGACGACCAGTCCTACAAATACATTCTCGGGCCGGTCGAGGTCGACGGAGCGATGGTGTCGGACGCCTCGGCGAACTACATCCCTGGAGCAAACGGTGTGCAGACAAATGAGTGGGGTGTTTACCTGACGTTCAATGCAGCGGGGACCCTCGCATTCGCCGATGTGACGTCCAGGTTAACGACCCTTCAGGGGGCTCAGAACCAATTCGCTATCGTGCTCGACGGCAAGGTCATCTCTGCACCACGCACCCTCGCGGCGATTCCCGACGGAAAGCCTGTAATCTCTGGCTCGTTTACCGAGCTGTCATCGAAAGCTCTGGCGGATCAATTGAAATTCGGAGCATTGCCCATCGGGTTCGAGGTGCAGTCGAGCGACACGGTCACCCCAACGCTGGGTATTGCGCAATTGGAGAGCGGTCTGCTTGCCGGTGCGATCGGACTTCTTCTCGTCGTGATTTATGCAATTTTCCAATATCGCGCATTGTCTATCGTGACAATCAGCTCGCTCGGAATCGCAGCAGCTCTGACGTACGTCGTCATTACGTACTTGTCGCAGGCCAACGGGTACCGGCTGTCCCTCGCGGGCGTCGCAGGTCTCATTGTCGCGATCGGCATCACGGCCGACTCTTTCATCGTCTATTTCGAACGCGTTCGAGACGAGTTGCGTGAAGGCCGTTCGGTCATTGCCGCCGTCGAAACAGGCTGGAAGCGCGCGTCTCGGACAATCATCGTCTCGGGCGTCGTCAATCTCTTGGCGGCAGTCGTTCTGTTCGCCCTCGCGGTAGGAAACGTGCGTGGTTTCGCATTCACACTCGGCGTGACGACGGTTGTCGATCTTCTCATCGTGATCTTGTTCACTCACCCTCTGTTGCAACTGCTTGCTCGCACGCGCTTCTTCACCTCGGGGCACGCCTGGAGCGGTCTGGACGGCAGCGCACTCGGTGCGGTGTACCGAGGACGCGGGGAATTCCGTGTTGACAAATCCGTATCGGCCGGTAAGCGCTCGCGAGTGTCGAAAGAGTCACAGAAGCGTCGGTCGATCGCCGAGCGCAAGGCTGCGGAAAACGGAGGTGACCAGTGAGTGCCATCACCCGGTTCGGAAACCGCTTGTACACAGGAGAAACCAGCCTCAATTTCATTGGGCGCCGCGTCCTCTGGTACCTGATGTCGGCAACGCTCATCGTTGTTGCGTTGGCGATTACGACGTTGCGCGGAGGGTTTGCCTTCGGAATCGAATTCCGTGGCGGCTCGGAGTTTCAGATTTCCAACCCGCTATCTACGGAGACGTCAATAGCGGAGCAGACAATCACTTCGGAGGTGGGAGCTGCCGCAGCACCGAAGATCTCGATCGTGGGTGGGAAGTCCGTTCGCGTCCAAACCGAACAGTTGACGGCCGAGGAAACCGACGCGCTTCGTGTTTCCCTCGCGGACGCGTATTCGGTCCCGGTCGACCAGGTGACGTCATCGTTCATCGGGGCGTCGTGGGGTTCGGACATCACGAGCCAAGCGCTGAGAGCGCTGATCATCTTCCTCGTCGTTGTGAGTATCGTCATGGCCCTGTACTTCCGAACCTGGAAAATGTCTGTGGCCGCCATGGTTGCCGTCGTCCACGACCTCACCATCACGGCTGCCATCTATGGGGCCCTCGGCCTCGAAGTCACGCCGGCTGCAGTGATCGGACTTTTGACGATTCTCGGGTATTCGCTTTACGACACCGTTGTGGTGTTTGACAAGATCCGTGAAAACACGTCGATTGCGTATGACGAATCGAAACGCACGTTTGCCGAGTCCGTCAACCTTGCCGTGAACCAGACGTTGGTGCGGTCAATCAACACCAGTGTTGTGGCCGCGCTGCCCGTCGCATCGATTCTGTTCATTGGGTCGATGCTGTTGGGTGCGGGAACCCTTCGCGATATCGCGCTGAGCCTTTTCGTGGGAATTTTGTGTGGCGCATATTCGACGATGTTCATCGCCGCACCGCTGTACGCACAGCTTCGCGAAGGTGAGTCGGAATCCGCCAAGCAAGGGCGCAAGGATCGAACCGAAATCGTCCGAAATGCTTCAGGAGCCGTTCGCTAACGTCACACGCCTAAACTGAAGTCAGGAGGCGCAATGTCGGATACCAGCACCAGCGGTTCGGCACAGCGTCGCGCGCTTCTCCCACGGCTTTTTTCTCGGTCCGAAACGGGTGGAGCGCTCGAGCGAATCCTTCGTGCGCTTCGGCAGACAAACCCGCGAGCGGACGTCGCAATCGTCGAACGCGCTTATCAGGTGGCGAAGAACGCGCACGAAGGTCAACTGCGTAAATCGGGTGAGCCCTACATCACCCACCCTCTCGCCGTCGCAGAAATTCTCGTTGATTTGGGTATCGGCGCCAAGACGATCGCAGCGGCACTGCTGCACGACACGGTCGAGGACACCGAGTACACCCTGGACGCGGTCACGCGGGACTTCGGTCCCGAGATTGGACTGCTAGTGGACGGTGTCACTAAACTCGACAAACTCAAACTTGGCGAGGATGCACAAGCCGAAACGGTGCGCAAGATGGTCGTCGCGATGTCCAAGGACATCCGAGTAATTCTGATCAAACTTGCCGATCGGCTGCATAACGCTCGCACGTGGGGCTTCGTCGACTCGGAGTCGGCCGAGCGAAAAGCACGCGAGACGCTCGAAATCTATGCGCCCCTCGCTCATCGCCTCGGCATTCAGACCATCAAGTGGGAACTCGAAGACTTGTCGTTTGCCGTCCTGCACCCGAAACTCTATGTCGAGATTGATTCCCTCGTCACGGAGAGAACTCCCGAAAGTGACCGTTTTGTTAAGGAAATCATTGAGATGATTTCGGGAGACCTGAAGACGGCGCGCGTGAAGGCACAAGTGGCGGGGCGGCAGAAGCAGCACTATTCGATTTACCAGAAGATGATTCGGCAGTCCCGAGACTTTCAAGAAATCTATGATCTCACCGGCATTCGGATACTGGTGTCGTCGATCCGCGACTGTTACGCGGCTCTCGGGGCGGTTCACGCGCGGTGGAATCCGATTCCGGGGCGCTTCAAGGACTACATTGCGACACCCAAGTTCAACCTTTATCAGTCGTTGCACACGACAGTATTCGGTCCCGACGGTAAAGCCGTCGAGATTCAGATCCGAACAATGGATATGCACAAGCGCGCGGAGTATGGTGTGGCTGCCCACTGGAAGTACAAAGAGCGCCAGGTTTTGGGCACCAAATCGAGCGACGAGATTTTGCCGGATGAGAACATGGCGTGGTTGGCACACATCACCGACTGGGAAGGCGAGACAGAGGACCCTTCCGAGTTCTTGGACACGCTTCGCTATGAAATCGGCGCGAAAGAAGTTTACGTTTTCACACCGAAGGGCAAGGTGATTGGGCTTTCCGCTGGCGCGACCCCGGTCGATTTCGGTTACGCGGTGCACACCGAACTCGGCCATCGGGTAATGGGCGCCAAGGTTAACGGTCGACTCGTGCCGCTTGATACAAAACTCGGTTCGGGCGACACCGTCGAGGTTCTGACCTCAAAGAATCCCGAGGCCGGTCCCAGTCAGGATTGGCTAAATTTCGCGAGCAGCCAGCGCGCTCGTTCAAAGATCCGTAGCTGGTTCACCAAGGAACGCCGCGACGAAGCAATCGAGAGTGGGCGTGAGGCACTCGCGAAAGTTGTTCGAAAGAAGAACCTATCCCTTTCGCGAGTGCTGTCCGCTCAAAACCTGGCTTCGGTTGCCACCGCGCTGAAATACGAAAACGTTGACAGTCTTTACGCTGCGCTCGGCGAAGGGCAAGTGTCAACCCAGTCAGTTCTGGAAAAGATTATGGTGTTCGTCAACGACGTCGAACACGACGAGGAAACCGTTTTCGTTGTTCCAACTCGAAAGCCAACCACGAATCGCGAAACCGACTCTGGAGTTCTCGTGCGCGGTGCCGCTGACATCCTGGTCAAGCTGGCAAAGTGTTGCACCCCGGTTCCGGGCGACGCCATCGTCGGATTCATCACTCGCGGTAACGGTGTGAGTGTTCACCGGGACGATTGTCCCAACGTCAAGGGTTTCGATGGAGAATTGGAGCGCATGATCGAGGTCGAATGGGCCGGTTCATCGTCAACAGTTTTCAGAGTCCACATTCAGGTCGAAGCGCTCGATCGCGGTGGCTTGCTGTCCGACATCACGCGAGTTCTCTCGGAACACCACGTGAATATCCTCACCGCTACGGTTCAAACGGATTCTCAGCGGCTCGCAACGTCGCGGTTTGTTTTTGAAATGTCCGACACAACGCACCTCGACCGGGTGCTTTCAGCCGTGAGGCGAATCGACGCGGTGTACGACGTCTATCGCGTGAATGCTGGCTAGCCGATCGCGGCGAGCCACTCTTTCTTCGACGCAATTTCGGACTGGATTCGGGCCATCGCGTCGGAATCGTCGAGACCGGCAGCCTGTGCTTCGAGTTCGGCAATGGCAGCCTCTACCTGAGCGGCGAAACCTGATCGAAGAGCAACCTTTGCCGGGTTCGTGCGCTCCAGTTGCTCTGTTTCGAGAGTGCGAACGTAACGCTCAATCGCACGAATCCCGTCGTTGATTCTGCGTTCGTCAGCTTTCGCGACACTTCCGATGAGGTCCCATTTGGTTTGCAACTCGCGAAAACCACGCTTTGCGACGTCGGGCGCCTTTTCGGTGAGCAGGTGCTGGTATTCGCTCAAGAGCGCTTCTTTCGCTTTTCCGTTCGCTGACCATTCCGCTGAACCCGCGCTGTACAGTGCATCACCGGCAGCCTTGAAGCGATCCCACAATTGGTTGTCGAGGGTTCGGGCGGCACGCGGAGCCTTCTTCCAGTCCTCGAGTAGCCGGCGGTACTCACCGATTCCGTCGGCGCCCTTCGGTGCGAGAGCTTCGGCCTTTTCGCACAGGGCGGTTTTGACGCTCTTCGCTTCTTTATCTGCTGATTGCTTGGTCTGGAAGAACGCTCGTTGCGCTCGATCAAATGTCTGACGAGCAGTCTTGAAGCGGTTCCACAAATCATCGGCGACCTTCTTGGGAACGCGGTGCGGGAGCTTTTGCTCTTCCTTCCACGAATCGAACAACTCGCCAATTTCCTTCTGGGCGTTTCTCCAGTGAATAGATCCGTCGATTTGCGCCGCAATTGCTTCGACGCGCTCGACGATGGCCGTGCGACGTTCCAGCGATTGTGCAGACGCCTCTTTGTTCTCGGCGTCTTGTTTCTCTTTGAGGCCCGCAATCGACTCGGCGACAACGCCTACGCGCAGACGCAGGGCGTCGAGGTCGCCGACCGCGTGTGCGTCCGTCAAGGCGACAACCAACTTTTCGATGGCGGCCAATAGGTCGCGCGCGGAGGCGCCGGCCTTCGATCGCTGCTCGAGAAGGGTTACCTGAGATGCCAACTCGGAGAATCGCGTGACGTAGAACGCGAGAGCTTCGTCCGCTGAGACATCGACGACTTGACCGACGCTACGCCAGTCCCCGTCTTTGACCCACACGGTGCCGTCAGCATCGACCCGACCAAATGTTGTTTCGCTTTGTGCCACCCGTCAACATTACACAGAGCACGCCGTCTCGGATACACCGTTTCTCAACCGTTATACAACTGGTGTCGCGCCTATCATGGAGAGGTGACGGGCGAAACGGGGCTTTTCGGTGGAACGGCTCCGCTTGCCGTGCGAATGCGCCCGCGATCCGTTGACGAGGTTGTCGGGCAATCTCACCTTTTGGGCGCTGGTTCACCGTTGCGCCAGCTTGCCGAGCCCTCTGGCGTAACCGGGGTCTCGGTAATCCTGTGGGGTCCCGCGGGAACCGGCAAAACCACAATTGCACACGTCATTGCGCGGTCGTCCAGCCGACATTTTGTGGAGCTTTCCGCTGTTACGGCGGGTGTCAAGGATGTACGCGAGGTTATGGAATCAGCCTTGTCGCGAATTAGTGACGGTGGATGGCCAACGCTCCTGTTCCTCGACGAGATTCATCGCTTCACGAAGGCTCAGCAAGATGCGTTGCTTCCGGGTGTTGAAAACGGTTGGGTTACTCTGGTTGCGGCGACGACGGAAAACCCGTCGTTCAGTGTTATCACTCCGCTTCTCAGTCGCTCCCTCCTTCTCACCCTTCGGTCCCTCACCGACGACGATGTGGCTGCCCTTGTCGCGCGCGCCGTGGAAGCACCGGAGGGGCTTGCCAAAGCGGTCACCGTTGACGCAGAAGCACTCGCTTCCCTTGTTCGCCTGTCAAGCGGTGACGCCCGACGCGCACTCACGACACTCGAAGCCTCGGCAAACGTCGTCGGCACGGGCGGAACAATCACCGCTGAGACGGTGGCGGCAGCGAGCGACAGAGCGCTTCTCAGATATGACCGAGCGGGTGACGAACACTACGACGTCATCAGTGCGTTTATCAAATCAGTTCGGGGCAGTGATGTTGATTCGGCGATTCATTACCTGGCACGCATGATTGAAGCGGGTGAAGACCCGAGATTTATTGCTCGACGGTTGGTAATCCTTGCGGCGGAAGACATCGGAGTGGCAGACCCGTCGTGCCTGACTATCGCGGTTGCCGCAGCGGATGCGGTGCAATTGATTGGAATGCCAGAGGGTCGCATCCCACTCGCTGAAGCAACCATCCACCTTGCGCTCGCTCCAAAGTCGAACGCGGTGATTCGTGCGATCGATTCCGCCATTCGGGACATTAGGGACGGTGTGTTCGAACCAGTCCCGAAACACCTTCGCGACGCTCATTATTTGGGCGCTCAGAAACTTGGACATGGCAAAGGTTATGTGTATCCGCACGACATCGATGGGGGAGTCGCTGCACAGCGCTATCGCGATGGCGACGAGCCCACCTACTACGAGCCGAGCGGGCATGGTCGAGAGCAGGAACTCACCGAACGACTTGCTCGCATTCGCGCAATCCTGAATGGTGATTGAATGGCGCGGGTCGCTTCTTTCTGTTAGAGTTTGAGAACCGCTT
>CALPQP020000015.1 GCA_943325745.2 Gulosibacter massiliensis | reverse complement strand
CGATGTCGTTGTCCCGGCGGAAACCCGCGCCGAAATCGCGGTGCTCAAGGGAATCGTCGCCGCGAACGTCATGTCGCACGAATCACGCAGACCAATCTATTCCCGACAGCGCGAACTGATTCAGGAACTGTGCTCTATTCTCGCCGCGTCGGGCACCGAACATCTCGAACCCGGTTTTGCCAGCGATTTCCGCGACGCAACGACCGAGGCCGAGGCAATGCGCGCAATCATCGATCAGGTCGCCTCGCTGACCGATCAGAGCGCACTCGTCTGGCACGAGCGGCTCACCTCTTAAACCTGTTGACCCACTCCGTAGAATGGGCTGGTGGCTGGACTTATTCGAAAATCTGACATCGATGAGGTAAAACAGCGCGCCAATATTGCCGATATCGTCGGCCAATACGTCACTCTCAAGCGTGGTGGGGCTGATTCACTCAAAGGATTGTGTCCCTTCCACGACGAAAAATCGCCGAGCTTCAGCGTTCGACCCAATGTCGGTATGTACAAGTGTTTTGGGTGCGGCGAGAGCGGTGACGTTTACAAGTTTTTGCAGCAGATCGACATGATGACGTTCTCGGAAGCCGTCGAAAAAGTCGCGGCGACAATCAACTTTTCGTTGACGTACGAAGACGGCGGCCCCGAGCGCGAATCGGGCAATCGTTCCCGGTTGCTCGAAGCGAATCGTGCAGCTGAACTGTATTTCGTCGAACACCTGTCATCACCCGAGGCAGAGTTTGGTCGCGACTTCTTAACCGGTCGGGGTTTTGATCGCGCCGCCTGCGAGATGTTCGGGGTCGGATACGCTCCCAACTCATTTGACGCACTGCGCAAGTATCTGACGGCAAAAAAGTTCACCGAGGTCGAACTCGAATCCGCTGGTCTGCTTTCTCGCGGGGAGCGCGGTGTGTATGACCGATTTCGCGGCCGACTCGTCTGGCCGATTCACGATGTGACGGGTGCGACCATCGGGTTCGGCGCCCGTCGCCTTCGAGATGATGACAACGGCCCGAAATATCTCAACACCCCCGAGACTCCCGTGTATCACAAGGCGAAAGTTCTTTATGGTCTTGACCTCGCCAAGCGCAACATCTCTAAAGACCGCAAGGTCGTTGTCGTCGAGGGGTACACCGACGTCATGGCCTGTCATCTTGCCGGTATCACGACGGCGGTGGCGACGTGTGGAACTGCGTTCGGAGGCGACCACGTCTCTCTCATCCGGCGTGTCTTGGGCGACATCGATGCAGGAGACTCTCGCAGTCGCGGTGAGGTCATTTTCACTTTTGATCCCGATGAAGCGGGCCAGAAAGCGGCGTCCAAAGCGTTCGTCGAGGACTCCAAATTCGTGGCGAACACCTTCGTCGTGGTCGCGCCAGACGGTCTCGACCCATCCGATCTGCGGCAGCAACGCGGGGACGCGGCGCTGGCTGCAATCTTCGAAACCAAGACGCCGCTGTTCGAATTCATCATTCGCCGAACAATTGCGGGCTTCGATCTGTCGACCGTCGAAGGCCGTGTCCACGCGACCCGAGCAGTCGCACCAATCATCATCGGAATCAAGGACCGCTCGATGATTGACGGGTACATTCGGGTTGTCTCCGGTTGGCTCGGTGTCGAACCCGCCGACGTTCGTGCAGCGATGCGTGCCGGGGGCTCGCGCGTTGTCGTCGAGGTCGACAAAGAGCACGGTGCGATCGGATCGTTCGCGTCCCTCGGCACGGACGTCAACGCCAAACGCGAACGTGATGTCATCGTCGCGTTGCTTCGATACCCCGAACTCATTGGGCTTTCACGCGCGGGGGACATCGTTGCGTGCCACTTCACCAACCCTTCGCTCAGTCGCATTCGCAGCGCGATGGTCACCGTTTTCTCAGATTTCGCATCCCCGAACTGGATATCGCGGGTAATCGACGAGGCTGGCGAGGAATTGCGCCCACTCGTGTCGGAACTCGCCATGGTGGACATCCCGGTGAGGCGAGTCACCATCCCCAAGTCGCGAATCGAAGACGATGCGGCGGTTATCGCCCGCGTTGCAGAAGAGGAACGGCGCACGAGCGTCAACATCGCCACCTATGTGGTCGATGTTGCATCCGCTCTGATTGAGGCCGACATCATCCGCCAACGCGATGAACTGCACGGCGTCCTGCAACGCACTCCCGACGGCGATCCCGAGCACGGTGTGTTGCAACAACGTATTTCGGAACTCGAGGTGCGTCGCCGCACCCTGAAGGTCGAATAACGTCGTGTCTATCGCCCCCGATCGCCCGTCGCAACATCGCGACCTTCCCGGCTCGTCACCGACTGCTCCTCACCGATCCCCGGTCCCTGGCCCGATTGCCGTCGAACCGATGCAGAACGCAATGTTCGTTGCTGCGGTCGAAGCGGGCGGAGGAACGGTTTCCCCGTTGTCGAAAGACACGCGAGGGCTGGTGTGGCTCAGCGAAAAGCGCGCTGACGAGTTGACCCAGATATTGGAGAGCCACCCCGGAATCGAATGGGTGCAGTTGCCGTGGGCGGGCGTTGATGGTTTTCGGGACATTTTTGCCGCGATTGACCATGAGACCGCCCCTGTTTTCACGTCGGCGAAGGGCTCGTATGCCGAACCGGTGGCGGAACACGCGTTCGCGCTCGCGCTTGCTTTACAGCGGGAGTTGCCCTCAAAATCACGAGACGCCGCGTGGCAGAAAGAGCGAACCGGATTGTCGCTTTACGGTAACCACGTCGTCATTCTGGGCGCGGGCGGAATCACGACCGAACTGCTTCGACTTCTCGAGCCTTTCCGCGTCACCACCACAGTTGTTCGACGAACAAACGAGCCACTCCCGAGAGCGACCCACACGGTAACGGCACACGAATTGCACGCCGTGTTGCCGTCTGCCGATGTGCTGATTCTGGCGGCAGCGGCGACCGCCGAGACCCATCACATCATTGGTGCAACCGAGTTGTCCCTTCTGCCCTGTCACGCCGTGCTGGTCAACATCGCTCGTGGTGCTCTGCTCGATCAGGACGCGCTCGTGGTGGCGCTCAACGCCGATCAATTGTGGGGAGCGGGGTTGGATGTCAGCGATCCCGAGCCCCTGCCCGCCGACCACCTGCTCTGGCAGATACCGCGGTGCGTCATCACTTCTCACTCGGCGGACACTCCGCTCATGACCGCCCACCTGCTCGGCACGCGCATCGAACGGAACGTCAGAGCGTTCCTCGCGGGGACCCCTTTTATCGGCATTGTCGACGCTCGGGCAGGTTATTGAGCCTGAGAGTTTTGGTATAGTAATGACACCTTCCTCGATAGCTCAATTGGCAGAGCAATCGGCTGTTAACCGATAGGTTCTTGGTTCGAGTCCAAGTCGGGGAGCCAAACACCTAGGGCAATGAGCTCGGAGAATCACCTCCAAGGAGAAGCAATGGGCACCTGGTCACCGCTGGACACGCTACTCACCGTCGTTGCGGTGATCGCCGTCGCAGCGGCGATTTATTCCTTCGGGCAGACACGCAAGGAAACCGTATCAAGGTCGTCGGTTTCGTTGTTGGCAACCCCGTCGGTCGGCCAAACAGAAGCGAGGCTTCGTGCCGCGGAATTGGCCGATCGCCTGCGAATCATTCATGAACATCAGGCCATTGTCACTCGTTCCTTGGCGCAATTGCTTGCTCGCTCAGAGAGTGCGGCATTTCTCTCGATAAAAGACCGTCCCGCACTAAAACGTCACTCGCTACTGTTGTCCGAGACCGCGAAAACCGCTCTTAACGACATGCGCCGCGCGATGGACCTCGCGGGACAAGGTTACGAATCCGTCGAGGATTGGCCCACGTTGGATTCCATCACGCATCTCTTTGCCGAGGCCGAAGAACTGGGACTAATTGTCAACATCCGAGAGACGGGCGACCGTTTCACATTGTCGCAATCGGCGGAACTCGCATTGTTTCGCATCATCACTGAAGCGATCGACAATGCTCGAATCCACGGTGGTATGGGAACCGAGGTAGACGTACTCATGACCTGGGGTCCGCACGGTCTGTCTATCGCCATCAATGATGACGGCGAGCGGGCCGCGACGAGACGAGCGCTCAAAGCCGGCGAACCCGTTCCTGAAGGCGTCACCATCGAAAGCGACCAGGAAGCGCTCATCGAAAACAGCACGGGACGCGGGCTGCTCGAGATGAAGAGCCGAGCCGAGGCATTCGAGGGGATCATCCACACTCAGCGTGTACCGGGGGTCGGTTTCACGCTCACCGCGTCGTTCCCGATGTTGCGTTACGCGACCGACCCCAAACAACCTGAGACCGAATCGTGACCTCACCCGCCGTGCGGGCGACAGTGAGCATGTCTCTCGGCGTTGCCGGAGCGGTGTCCTTGTACGGCATTTCATTCGGGGCGCTCGCTGTCGCCTCGGGGCTCGATTTCTGGCAGACCCAAGTGTTGTCGCTTTTCATGTTCTCGGGGGGCTCGCAGTTTGCGGTCATCGGTCTTGCCGCAACCGGAGCGCCGGGACTCAGTGTCATCACCGCAGCCGGGCTCCTGGGTGTGCGAAACGGGCTCTATGCGGTCCGAATGTCATCGGTGGTCGGACCTGGTTTCTGGAAGCGACTGCTGGCTGGCCACTGGACAATTGACGAGAGCACCGCGGTCGCCATCGCGCAAACCGAGCTGCGTGCCCAGCGAATTGGTTTCTGGCTCACGGGTGCCGCGATTTTCGTCGGTTGGAACGCCATGACCGCCGCGGGTGCGATCCTGGGAGACGCGCTGGGTGATCCGCGGACGTGGGGATTGGATGCCGCGGCCGCCGCCGCATTCCTCGGATTGTTGTGGCCTCGGATCCAGTCCCGTCAACCGGCCGCCGTCGCCGCGGTAGCAGCAGTCATCACGGTGCTCACCGTACCGACGGCACCAGCCGGGTTGCCTGTCCTCATCGCCGCCGCCGCCGGTGTTGTTATGGCGTTGCTTGCGGAACGGAGGCACGCGTGACTCTGTGGACCACGATTCTGATTGCCTCTGCCGTGGTGTTGGGCACGAAACTGTTGGGGTATCTTGTCCCGGCAAGCATCGCCGCCCACCCGCGAATTCAGCGGATCAGCGATGTCCTGACGGTAGCGCTGCTCGCGTCACTCGTGGTGACCCAGACCGCGGCAATCGGGAGCGCAATCGTCGTTGACGCACGACTCGCCGCACTCGCTGTTGGTGCGGTGATGCTTCGGATTCGCGCCCCGTTCATCGTGGTCGTACTCGCCGCCGCCGCCGCCGCGGCCGCGCTCCGTGCGATGGGGTGGGCTGCTTAGTCTTCGAGATGGTCTCGGCCCGGTAGCCACGAAAAACCGGGAACACCCCACCCGATCTGATGAATCGCATCGCGCGCCTCGCTGAGATGCGGCTCGACCAATCGGTCGATGTAGAGCACTCCCAGCACGTGGTCGTATTCGTGTTGAAAAATCCGGGCAAGCCAGCCATCCGCGTGAATCGTGAACTCGTTGCCGTCAAGATCGGTGGCGGTGAGGGTGACACGGTCACTGCGACGGAGGGGGAACCGTTCGCCGGGGACAGACAAGCACCCCTCGAGTTCCTCCTCTTCATCGAGCGGGCCGACGGGAGCCGGCTCGATCAACAACGTCGGGTTGATGGCAACACCGCGGTGTTGAACATCGTCGTCGTCAACCCAGTCATACACGAACAGGGCGAGGTCGACTCCGACTTGCGATGCCGCCAACCCGACACCCGGAGCGAGTTCCATGGTGGCAAACATGTCCTGAACCAAATCCTTCACGCCGTCATCAATGTGCTCTACCCGGGCGCACGGACGGTGAAGCACCGGATTTCCGGTGATGACGATGTCCCGAATACGCACTCGAACAGCCTAATGTCGGTAGCCTAGAGAGGTGAACGACCAACTTCCGAATCTGGTTGGACAGATCTCCCTCACCCCGTATCAGGCAATTGGAATCCCGATTGCACTGCTCGGTGCGGTCTTTCTGTCCATCGGTGCACAGCTGCAGCACCGCGGCGTTTCGAAGGTCGATGGAACACACGGAGTTGGCGCCAAATCGGGGCTTTCGGCAGGGCAGTTAATGTTGCTGATTCGTCGGCCGTCATGGGTGCTCGGAACCCTTCTCCTCACGCTCGCGATTGTCATTCAGCTGATTTCGTTGGGATTCGCACCTCTCATCGTGGTTCAGCCCCTCGGTGTGGTCGCGATGGTGCTCACCAACGTCATCAATTCGCGCGTCAACGGCATCGCCGCGGATGCTCGGGTGCGGGGGAGTATCGCCCTGGCTGTTCTAGGCATCGCGATCTTTGTCGGATTTTCAGCAATCTACGCCTTTGAACAGGCTTTTTCCGATGCGCAACTGTTGTTCATCATGTGGTTGCTCGCCGCGGTCATTATCGTCGTCGTCGCATCGTTCGTGATCTTCCGCCAACGACTTCGCGCAATGTTCTATATTGTGGCGGCCGGTACGCTCTACGGGTTCGTGGTCACGATCACCAAGGTGCTCATCAACCGCTGGCAGTCGAATCAGATCGACGCGTTCATGATTCTCTGTCTGGTTGGAATCCTTGTCGCCGCGCTCCTCGGGGGCTACTTCGTTCAAACCGCCTATTCGGTTGGCTCTCCGGACCTCGTGATTGCGGGTTTGACCGTAATCGATCCGCTTATCGCAGTGGCCATTGCTATCACCGTTTTGGGCGAGGCAGATCGGTTCCCGCCCTTTGCGCTGGCGGGTCTCGGGGTGGGCGGCACCCTGTCCGTCATCGGCGTTGTCTTGCTCGCACGTCACCACCCGCAGACCCTGCGATAGTCACAGCAATAGTCATGGCGGACAAACGACTGACCATCCTCATTGGTGCGGACACTTTCCCACCCGATGTGAACGGTGCAGCAAAATTCGCCGAGCGTCTCGCGGTCGGTCTCGTCGGGCGCGGACACCGAGTTGTTATCGTTGCCCCGTCACCGGACGAGCAGTTTGGCCTTCGCATCGAAAATCACGCGGGTGTTGATCTCGAGATTTACCGATTGCGCTCATGGAGGTGGTTCAACCATCCGTGGGCAAGGTTTGCGTTGCCGTGGGAGGTTCGAGGTGACACCCGGGCGATTCTCGATGCAGTGAAGCCCGATGTGGTTCACATTCAGTCGCACATCAATGTTGGGTGGGGACTCGTTCGCGAAGCGCACGATAAAGGCATTCGGGTAATCGCCACGAACCATTTCATGCCCGAGAACGCGGCGCAGTTCCTCCCGTTGCCCCAATTCGGAATCGATTGGTTGACTCGCAGCCTCTGGAAGGTCGCGATGAAGACCTACGCAATGGTCGACGAAGCGACGACGCCCACGCGGAAAGCTGCCGAGTATTTGGAACGAGCCGTTCACCGATCCGGTGTCCACGCGATTTCGTGCGGGCTCGATATCTCGAACTATCGCCCGATTTTGGGCAAGCGGAAAGACCCCTACGCGATGTTCCTCGGCCGAGTGCAGCAGGAAAAGCGAATTGAAGAATTGTTGTTTGCCCTTGCGCGATTCCCGAAAGGGGCTCTGCGTGTCGTCATCGCGGGATCTGGCGACGACCAGGGGCGGCTCGAAAAGATCGCGCGTGACAACGGAATCGCGGATCGTGTCGCGTTCCTGGGCCACGTCGACGACGACACGTTGCGGACATTGTTGTCCGAGGCCGCTGTGTTCGTGATGCCGTCGATCGCCGAACTGCAATCTATCGCGACGATGGAGGCGATGGCCAGCGGCCTGCCGATAGTTGCGGCAAACGCGATGGCACTGCCGCACCTCGTGCACCACGGCGACAACGGTTATCTGTACGAGACTCGCGACATTTCGGGGCTCGCGGACTCAATCGCACGAATTCTCGACAGTTCCGACCGTGAGTACCGCTCCTACCAACGCCATTCGCTCGCGATCGTCGCGGACCACGACATTTCGACAACACTGGACCGGTTCGAGCAGATTTACCGCGGCTCCTAATTCCTCTCGGTAGGCTGGGGTTCTCGGGGCGATAGCTCAGCTGGTTAGAGCAGCGGACTCATAATCCGTCGGTCGCGGGTTCAAGCCCCGCTCGCCCTACTGGCCAATTGCGTGGCTGCGCTTTCTGATGCCCCTCCAAGCATTCTGCGGTACCAACGACCTTTTTATCATGCTGGCAAGTCTTTGCTCGATCAACAAGAAAAGCAGCGTCCGAATGGTTCGGTGGTATATGTTTCTATTATGCAAAAAATCCTTCGATTCCTACTTTCCGCTTTCCTCGTGACAGGGTTGTCCATGGCGGGAGCAAATTCTGCTTTCGCAATCGGGCCGTACTTAGTCCCTGCGGACGGCCTTTCTTTTGACACGCGCGTAACGACTCCGTGTACAACCGGCTATGGTAACGACGTCACCTTGTTTCCTGACGCCGATGACGATGAAGTTAATTTCTTGAAGGCCACGGACAGCCTCACCTATACGAACGTCGCTACCATCGGCGGTCAAGTCATTGACGCCACGGTCACGCTCACGTCAATTTCGGGGATGCAGGAGCAAGACTTCAGCGGCACCGACGAAGCCGCCCTGGACCGACTCGACAAGTGCGACCCGACGGACCCTGAAGAAGCCCACTTAATCGAAATCGATTTTGACAATGACTCGACCTCTGGCATTGAGGAGGAGGCCTATTTCGTTCTTGACATTGCGTTCTTTCTTGGGGGGACTTCGACTCCGGCAACTTTGACTAACCTCAAGATGAACGTCGTAGATATTGACAACGATCAGTACTTCGAGGTCGACAATTTCACATCAACCCTTCTCGCTGATGGCCGGGCTGCGGGCAACCTGCAGGAGTACGGCGATAGCACTTTCACTGCAAATGGCACGTCGGTCACATTGACAGGAATGGGGACAGCCAGACGATTCCACGCCACCGGTGATGGAGACCTAGAACCCGACAAGCACGTAGTCGAGGTCACCTACGCCTCAGTGAGTTCGCTGTCTTTCAAACTCGGCTCTTACGGCGAGGGTAGCGGAAGTTTTGATATCGAGTTCCGAGGGTTCTCATTTGCTTCTGACTCGGGAGGCTCGGGAGGCTCGGGATCTGCGACCGCAGAGTCTCTCGCCACGACCGGGTCATCTTCCTCGATGTGGGGCATGGCGATTGGAGGTCTGGGTTTCGTGATTGCCGGCGCGGTGCTGGCGATGCAGGGAGTTCGACGTCGTTCGCTCACCGAAGGATAGGGTGGAGGGTTCCACACCCTGGCGCAGTGATCGGTTCTACGGAATCGTTCGCACCACGTACGTCTTGCGAACGGTTTCGTGAATGGTCCAGGTCCCCGACCACCCTGCGGGTGTGACGAACGCGCTGCCAGGCGCAAGTTCGCTGATGTCGCCCGCTTCGCTGGTCACGGTGGCTGTACCGAACACGATGTGAGCTATCTCGTCGTAGCCGTCGCGGCGTGCCATGAACGTGCCGGGGGAGCACTCCCATACGCCCAACTGGGCGTGCCCATCGGGGGATTCCCACAGCGTGAGAGATGATTCGGTTTGCCCGGTCAAACTGGTGGGCTTGAGCGACGCGGCGGGCAGCGTTATTGACGCTGCATCGGCTTCGTGAATGGTCGGTATCCCGTTTGTCATCGTTTTCCTTTTGTCTGGATAACTTATCGTGCCATGTTTCGCCGTGAGACGCGGCGGGATCGGGAAATGGTTGTCAGCCCCGCCTGACCGAAGCGAACCGAAAGAATAGACTGACGAGACTATGCACGTCTTGATCTTCTGCGAACAGCACCCCTTCACGCTCGGCGGCGCGCAAGTGTCTGTCAACCTGCAGGCGGAATTCCTTGAGCGGGCAGGGCACACTGTGACCTTCGTGTCACCCTCACTGCGCAGTGGACCGGTCGACGACGCGAAGTTTATTGACTTACCCTCTTTCGCGGTGCCGAGCGTCAGGGAAGACACCTGGTTGTGGCCCAGACAGTCACATTTGACGCAGATTGACGAGGCCCTGCAGAATCGGCCGTCGGTCGACGTCGTCCATGTCCAGTCCGATTTCTGGGGTGCGGCCCTCGGTTATCGATTCGCCGAAAGGAACGCAATCCCGATTGTCCACACGATGCATCACCGTTTGGACGTTGGCGTTGACGGCTCTATGCCGTTCCCGAGACTCTTTTACGCGATGTTGGGGAAATGGCAAAAGTGGTCTCTTGGTTCGCGATTCACCGCGCGACCGACCAACGCGTTCGATTATCTGGCGGGTTACGCGCACCACGCAGACATCGTGACGGCGCCATCCGGCCACTTCGCGAGGTTATTGACAAAATACGACGTCACCTCCCTTCGCAACCCGACCATCGCGGTGGTACCGACCGGGGTGAGCGACGATGTCCTCGACAGGGTCGCGCGTACCCCACGGGCGACCCACGGTTTGCCGGTTTACGCGTGGCTTGGACGCTTCTCACCAGAGAAACGCCTTCTCGAGTTTTTGGACGGAGTTGCTCTCGCGACCACGCCACTGTCCGTTGTCATTGCCGGGGACGGTGCTCTAGCGACGAAAGCCAAGGCCGTGGCCGGCGAAAACGTCGAGTTCCTCGGTGCAATATCGCATGAGCGTGCAATTGACGTGATCGCGAAGGTCGATTTCCTCGTGCAGTCGTCGAACAACTTCGAAACCCAGGGGATGACCGTCACTGAGGCGGTTTCGATGGGGACACACGTCATCATTGTCGATGCCGAAATCGCGGCAGACCTCCCCGACGGTTCGTACACGCTCGCCTCCGACATCACTGCGGCGGCAATGGGACGGGCGTTGGATTCTG
>CALPQP020000014.1 GCA_943325745.2 Gulosibacter massiliensis | reverse complement strand
GCGGCGCTCGCTGCATCGGGACTGCCGACCGACCGTTTCGCGTTCGAAGGGTTTGTGCCCCGAAAAGGCCACGCCCAGTATTTCGCGAGCCTCGCTCGCGAGCCTCGCACGCTCATCTTTTACGAATCGCCTCACCGGTTGGCCGACACGCTCGTCGCCGCGCGCGACGCGTTTGGACCGGATCGGCTCGCGACTGTTGTTCGCGAACTCTCGAAGATGTTCGAAGAGGTCGTGCGCGGGACACTCGCAGAACTTGCGGAACGATTCGCGGGCGAGAACCGCGGCGAAATCGTGTTCCTCGTCGCCGGCGCCGAGGTCGTGCCGATGTCGCTCGACGACGCGGTCACCGATGTCGTTGCCCGTGTCGCGTCGGGCGAGAGACTCAAGGAGGCGAGCCGCGCGGTTGCCGACGCGACCGGCATCCCTGGCCGCGACTTGTATTCGGCCGCGCTGGCGCGTTCGCGCGACGCGTAAACTGGACGGAATATGTCGAGCGCCGAAAACTACTTCATTACCACCCCGATCTTTTACGTCAACGATGTTCCGCACATCGGTCACGCGTACACGGAGGTGGCTGCTGACGTCCTCGCTCGGTGGAATCGCCAGAACGGCAAGAACGCGTGGCTTTTGACTGGCACCGACGAGCACGGGCAGAAAATCCTGCGCACGTCGACCGCAAACGGCGTTACGCCGAAGGAGTGGGCGGACAAGCTCGTCGCCGACGCGTGGTTGCCACTGCTCGACACGATTACGATTCAGAACGACGACTTCATTCGCACGACCGATGAGCGCCACGAGGTGGCGGTATCGAAATTCCTGCAGAAACTCAAAGACGACGGGTTCATCTATTCCGGCGAATACGAAGGTTTTTATTGCGTCGGGTGTGAGGAATACAAACAGCCCGGTGATCTGCTCGATGGCGGCGACGAGTTCCCCGGCGAAAAAGTGTGCGCGATCCACACGCGTCCCATCGAAACGCTCAAGGAATCGAACTATTTCTTCAGGATGAGCGACTTCCAACAGAAGCTCCTCGACCTGTACGAATCTCAACCCGACTTCATCCAACCCGAGAGCGTCCGCAACGAGATCATCTCGTTCGTCAAGCGAGGACTCGACGACCTTTCTATCTCGCGGGCGACCTTCGACTGGGGCGTCAAGATCCCGTGGGACGACAGCCACGTCGTCTATGTCTGGTTTGATGCCCTGCTCAACTACATCTCGGCGACGGGGTGGGGTTCGGACGACGACGAATTTACGCAGCGCTGGCCCGCGATTCACGTCGTCGGCAAAGACATCGCCCGATTCCACGCGGTCATCTGGCCCGCGATGCTCATGGCCGCCGGGCTTCAGCCACCGAGGCGGGTCTTCGGTCACGGCTGGTTGCTCGTTGGCGGAGAGAAGATGTCGAAGTCGAAACTGACCGGTATCGCGCCGCACCAGATCACCGACGTGTTCGGCGCCGACGCGTTCCGCTATTACTTCATGAGCGCGATTAACTTTGGCCAGGACGGGTCGTTCTCGTGGGAGGACCTCGCCGCGCGTTACCAGGCCGAGTTGGCAAACGGTTTCGGAAACCTCGCGAGTCGCGTCATCGCGATGGTCAACCGGTATTGCGACGATGTCGTGCCAGCCGCCACGGAACTCAACGACGCCGATGCCGTCATCGTTGACACCGTCGCGAGTGCGTTCGAGACGGCGAACAGGGCGATCGATCGTCTTGCGATTCACGACGCCATCAACTCGGTGTGGACGATCGTCGACGCGCTGAACCTGTACATCACGGAACAAGAGCCCTGGGTCCTCGCAAAGGACGACGCGAATCGCGACCGTCTACACACGGTGTTGTACACCGCGGTTGAGGGGCTTCGCGCCATCGCCGCGGGGCTGTCGCCCGTCATGCCGACCGCGACCCAAAAGTTGTGGGATGCGCTCGGGCTCGGCGAGGCGCTCGGCGCATTGACCGACCAGCACTTGTCGCGCGCGGGCCAGTGGGGGATTGCTCCTGCGGGAATCCGCGTGTCGAGCCTCGACTCGCTGTTCCCCCGCATCGAGGAATAACCGTGTCGGAACCGCTGCGGGCGCGAAAGGACACCAACGGTGAGGTCAAGCGTGACCTCGAGTTCCCGCCGCTTCCCGAACCGCTGACGGTCCCCGTCTATGACAACCACACCCACCTCGAAATCGCCGATGGCGAGAACCCGCTTCCGCCCGAGGAAAACCTGCGCCGAGCAGTTGCTGTCGGAGTCGCGGGGGTTGTGCAGGTCGGAACCGACCTCGAGACCTCGCGCTGGGGAGCCGACCTCGCTGATCGAGACCCGCGCGTTGTGGCCGCTGTCGCGATTCACCCGAACGAAGCGCCGCGATTGGCCGAGCGGGGAGTGCTCGACGAACACATCGCGGGAATCGCCGAGTTGGCGTCGCGCGACCGTGTTCGTGCTGTCGGCGAGACGGGCTTGGATTTCTTTCGCACGGACGAGCCCGGTCGAGCGCCGCAATTGCAATCGTTCGAGGCGCACATCGACATTGCAAAGGCGAACGGTCTCGCGCTGCAAATTCACGACCGCGATGCCCATGGCGCTGTGGTGGAGACACTGTTGCGCGTCGGTGCGCCGGAGAAAACCGTGTTCCACTGTTTCTCGGGTGACGAGGAACTCGCGCGGATTTGTGCCGACAACGGGTGGTACATGTCATTTGCGGGAACCGTGACGTTCGGGAACGCCAAAGGGATTCGCGCGGCGCTGTCCGTTGCGCCACGTGAACTCGTGTTGGTCGAAACGGACGCGCCGTTCCTTACGCCGACCCCGTTCCGCGGACGGCCCAACGGTCCGTACCTCATCCCGTTGACCCTGAGGTTTATGGCAGAACATCTCGGGGTGTCGGTCGACGAACTCGGAGCCGACGTTGCCCGCAACACCGAAACGGTTTACGGGACGTGGTGACCCTTCTTGGGGCGACCGAGATTCGCGCCCTCGCCGAGCGGCTTGACGTGTCACCAACGAAGAAGTGGGGACAGAACTTTGTGCACGACGCGAACACGGTTCGCAAGATTGTCACGGCCGCAAAACTGCAGGCGGGCGAAGCCGTGGTCGAAGTCGGCCCTGGGCTCGGTTCACTGACCCTCGGATTGCTCGAGCAGGGACACCCCGTCACCGCGATCGAAATCGACCCGCGGCTCGCCGCGGAATTGCCGGCGACGGCCGAGGCACATGGCGTCGCCGAGGGCCTTTTGACGGTCATCCAGGCGGATGCGCTCACGGTCACGGGACTGCCGGCTGCGCCGACCGCAAGTGCTGCCGCTGCGACGATGCCTTCGACCGCGACCGGTTCTCCCGCGGGGCCGACAGCCGTCGTCGCGAACCTGCCCTACAACGTGTCCGTCCCCGTGCTCGTTCACTTGCTCGAGACGTTCCCCACGATTCGCCGGGTCCTCGTCATGGTTCAGGCCGAGGTCGGGCACCGCATCGCGGCCGACCCCGGGTCGAAAATCTACGGCGTTCCGAGCGTCAAGGCCGCGTGGTGGGGCGATTGGAACGTCGAAGGCACCGTGTCCCGGCGCGTGTTCTGGCCAGAGCCCAACGTTGACTCGGTGCTCGTCGGCATGACGGCGCACGCGACACCGGGCGACGAGCCGCTTCGACGCCGCACCTTCGCCCTCGTTGATGCCGCGTTCGGGCAGCGCCGCAAGACGCTGCGCCAGGCTCTCTCCGCGCTCGCGGGGTCGACGACCGCCGCGGCCGACCTGTGCGAGGCGGCGGGCATTGACTCCGGTGCGCGCGGCGAGCAGCTCACTCTCGCTCAGTTCGTCGCCCTCGCCTCTGTCCCCTCCTAGCCACACCTGTTTCTGCAGACAAATCGCAGATTTTGGGAGCTAGCTCGAGTTTTCTGAGAAATGTCTGCAGGAACAGGCGGGAGGGTGTGGATTGTCTGCAGGAACAGGTGGGGGAGCGGGTTTAGGCTCGTGATATGAGTGCGCATTCGGTCACGGCAACGGCGCCGGGCAAGATTAACGTCTGTCTTCGAGTCGGGCCTCTGCGTGATGATGGCTACCACGACGTCGCCACGATTTATCAGGCGGTTTCGCTGCTTGAAGAGGTTACAGCGACGGAATCCGCCGATTTCACCGCGAGTTTCTCGGGCCCGATCGACACGGGTCACCTGACGGTCGACGAATCGAACCTCGTCATTCGCGCGGCCCGAGCCGTGGCCGCCGCATCCGGATACACCGGCGGAGCCGACATTCAGGTCGTCAAACGCGTCCCCATCGCCGGCGGAATGGGCGGTGGTTCGGCGGATGCCGCAGCGACACTGGTCGCGGTCGATTCACTGTGGGGCACGAATCTTGGTGCCGCGAAGTTGAGCGAGATTGCGGCGACCATCGGCGCTGATGTTCCATTCGCACTGCACGGCGGTACCGCGCTCGGCCTCGGCCGCGGTGACGTGCTTTCGCCCGTCCTCGCGAAATCAACGTTCCACTGGGTCCTCGTGTTGAACGAAGTGGGGCTGTCAACCCCCGACGTTTTTCGCCAACTCGATCGTCACCGCGCCGAACACTCGATCGAAATTGAAACTGTCGCGGTCGACCCCTCGGTTGAATCAGAGCTAATGCAGGCCCTCCGCACCGGCGACGCAACGGCACTGGCCGAATATCTGCGAAACGATTTGCAGGCCGCGGCGCTTCAACTCATGCCGCATCTGGGCGAGACCCTCGAGTTCGGCGAGACGCACGGCGCGTTGGCGGGAATCGTGTCCGGCAGCGGTCCGACGGTTGCTTTGCTTGCTGCCGATGAGGATTCCGCGAACCACCTCGCGGCGTCGCTGACGGCGGGCGGTCGAAACGCTATTTCTGTGTCGGCGCCGGCTTTGGGCGCTCGGGTGAGCTGAACGGTACCCCAAAGAAGCTCATCAACACAGACCCGATGGCGGCACCGACCAGTGCGATGTCGGCGACGTTGCCGACAAAGAATCCGCCGTAGTCGATGAAGTCAACGATTTTCCCGGAGCCGAGAGTGTCGCCGCGAAGTAGCCGGTCGAAGAAGTGCGAGACGGCTCCGCCGAGCATTGAACCGACGGCCAGTGACCATAACAGATTCTGGGTGCGAAGCGCGACGACGACGAGCACGACGGCGGTGACGCCCGCAATCACGGTCAAGACCCAAATGAATCCCGTGCCCAATCCGAAGGCGGCACCGGGGTTGTACACGAGGACGAGCCCAAACCAACCGCCGAGAATTGGGGTCCGCGGTTGCCCGACAAGTGCTGTTTCGGCCCACAGTTTCGTAAGTTGATCGAGGGCAATCCAGAACGCGGCGAGCGAAAAGGTGAGAACGGTGAGGGAGCGGCGGGTCACACCACCATTCTCGCAAGATTTACCTGTCTAAACTGACGAAGTGAACCTGGTCGGATTAGAAGGCGTTTCCCACGAGTACCCGAACCGGGTCGTGTTGGACAACCTCACGATTGGAATTCACGCGGGAGACCGCATCGGCGTCGTCGGTCGCAATGGTGACGGCAAGTCGACACTCATGTCGGTCATCGGAGGTTCGCTGACCCCTGATTCCGGTCGGGTCACGATGCGCGGTGGCATTCAGGTCGGGATGTTGACGCAGGACGACCACTTCCGCGAAGACGAGACGGTCGGGAACGTGGTGGTCGGGGAAGGCCCCGAGCACGAGTGGGCATCATCGCCCGCGATTCGCGACGTGCTCTCGGGGTTGCTCGGTGACGTCGATGTCGCCTCCCGAATCGGAGACCTTTCGGGCGGCCAGCGTCGGCGCGTCGGCCTCGCCCGCCTTCTCGTCGGCGAGTGGGACGTACTGCTTCTTGACGAGCCGACCAACCACCTCGATGTGTCCGGGGTCAACTGGCTGGCTGAACATCTGATTCGCCGCTGGCCGACCGGAACCGGCGCTCTCGTTGTCGTCACGCACGACCGGTGGTTCCTCGATGCGATTTCGACCGACACGTGGGAGGTCCACGACGGAATCGTCGACAAGTTCGAGGGCGGATACGCGGCCTACATTTTGCAGCGCGTCGAGCGTCAGCGCCAATCGGCGTCGAGCGAGGAGCGTCGCCAGAACCTCTTACGCAAGGAACTCGCGTGGCTCCGTCGCGGCGCCCCCGCTCGGACGACCAAGCCGAAGTTCCGCATCGATGCTGCGACCGCGCTGATTGCGGACGTGCCGCCGCCCCGCGATCGCGTCGAGCTGTCCAAGTTGGCAACACAGCGTCTGGGTAAGGACGTCGTCGATCTGCTCGACGCAGGGTTCGCGTTTGGTGACAACGTCATTCTCGAGGACGTCGAGTGGCGCATCGCGCCCGGCGAGCGCACCGGAATCTTGGGCCGAAACGGTGCCGGTAAATCGACCCTCCTCGGGTTGATCGACGAGAGCCTGCACCCGACGAGCGGTCGCGTGAAAACGGGCAAGACGGTCAAACTGCGCCGGCTCGATCAGCGCCTCGAGGGGCTCGAGCAGTACATGAACGACCGAGTGAGTGCGGTTATTGCCGGGTTCAAGACGACGTACAACGCGGGTGGAATCGAATTGACACCGGGGCAATTGCTCGAACGTCTGGGGTTTTCCAGCGCTCACATTCAAACCCCCGTCAAAGACCTGTCCGGTGGGCAAAAGCGCCGTCTGCAGATTTTGCTAATCCTTCTCGACGAACCCAATGTGTTGCTTCTCGACGAACCGACGAACGACCTCGACACCGACATGCTCGCGGCGCTCGAGGATGTGCTCGACTCGTGGCCGGGAACACTGATTGTCGTCTCTCACGACCGGTACCTGCTCGAGCGCGTGACCGACCAGCAGTACGCGGTCATCGGAAAGCACCTTCGGCACCTTCCGGGGGGTGTCGACGAATACTTGCGTTTGGATGCGCGTCCCGTTACCCCGATGTCGGCGGCACCCGCCAAGACCGCCCCGAAGTCGACCGACCTGAGCGGAGCCGAGCGACACGCGCTCGATAAAGAATTCAAGTCACTCGACCGTCAGATTCAGAACCTCAAGGCCTCAATCGACAAGTTTCACGTGCAATTGGCGACGCACGACCAAAGCGATTACGAGGGTCTTGCCAAAATCAGCAGCGAGCTCGGAACGGCGACCACGAACCTCGACGCGCTGGAACTTCGGTGGTTGGACGTCGCCGAAAAACTTGGACGATAACGTCTAGAGCGTTGCTCGTTGCGACTACCCGAAACGCCCTGAGATGTAATCCTCGGTGCGAACATCTTTGGGGTTGGTGAAGATTTCTGAGGTCCGGTCGAATTCAACCAAGACGCCAGTGCGATTTCCGGTTGTTTCGTCGGGCAGCGCGGTGAAAAATGCAGTGCGGTCTGCGACCCGGGCGGCCTGCTGCATGTTGTGAGTGACGATGACGATTGTGTAGTCCTTCGTCAGTTCCAACATCAAGTCTTCGATGCGCTTGGTGGCGATGGGGTCAAGCGCCGAGCAGGGCTCGTCCATGAGGATGATGTCGGGTTTGACGGCGATGGTTCGGGCGATACACAGCCGCTGTTGCTGACCACCAGACAGACCGAATGCGGTCTGCTTCAGCTTGTCTTTAACTTCGTCCCACAGAGCGGCCTGGGTCAGCGCTTCTTCGACCAGGTCGTCCATGCTGGCGGGCTTCATGCCAATCACACGAGGGCCGTAGGCCACGTTGTCGTAAATCGACTTCGGGAATGGGTTGGGTTTTTGGAATACCATCCCGATTCGTCGTCGGACTTCGATGGCGTCGACTTCGGGGGCGTAAATGTTTTCTCCGTGGAACGTCACGGAACCGGTCACGCGAGCGCCATCAACGAGGTCGTTCATGCGGTTGAGCGATCGCAACAGCGTTGACTTTCCACATCCGGAAGGACCGATAAGAGCGGTGATTTCGTTTGTACCAAAAGACATGTTGACGTCTGAAACCGCGCGGAAACTGCCATAGAAAACGTCGACGTCTTGGCATTCGAGTGCGGGAAGTACCACTTCCGAGACGGGACCGTGGTCGGCTGTAACGATGCGGACCTTCGCCTCGGCGTCTTTTTTCGCGCCGGAATCCTGGTTTGACTTTTTGTCGTTGTTCGTGGCCATGGTGTCTTTCTTTACCAGCGCTGCTGGAATCGATTACGGATGGTGATGGCGATGGAATTCATGGCGAGGAGCAACCCGAGGAGCACAATGGACGTCGCGGCGGCAAGCACGTGGAACTCTTCCTGGGGTCGGCCAGTCCAGTTGAAGATCTGGATGGGCAGGGTTGTATACCCTGAGAACAAGCCGTTTGGGTCGAAAGAGACGAACACGAGCGCGCCGAGGATGAGAAGCGGAGCGGCCTCTCCGAGGGCACGAGAGAGCGCCAAAATTGACCCCGTCGCGATTCCGGGAACTGCAGACGGCAATGTTTGGCGGAAAAGAGTCTGTAGGGGGGTAGCACCGAGCGCCAAAGAGCCCTCGCGAATCTCGAGGGGCACTGCACGGAGTGATTCGCGCGTGACAATGATGACGACGGGCAGAATCAGCAAACTCAGTGCCAGCGCGCCGGCAATCACGATGTTTTTGTCGCGAACGCCCATTGCGGTCATCGCACCGAGGGTCAACAGTCCGTAAACAATTGAGGGGACTGCGGCGAGGTTTTGCACGTTGAGTTCGACGGCGCGGTTGAACCAGTTTCGCCTGTTCGCAAACTCTTCCAGGTGAATTCCGGCAGCAATTCCCAACGGAAGGGTAAACAGTGCGGTGACCGAAATGACCATCAGCGATCCCAAAATCGCGGGTCGCGCGCCAGCATCTTCGGGGGCCGAGGAAGGGAACTCGGTGAACATCCTCAAGTCGAGCCTCTCAGCCCCGTCTATCCAGGTGGTCACGATGAGGGTCAGGAGGAACACGAAAGCGAAAAACACACTGAACCACAATAGAAACAAGAAAGCCATCGAAAGCGGACTCGTGTCTCCTCCGCGGACTCGGCCGCGTAATGAATTCGACGGGGAAGGCGATGTCATGGGCTCAGTACGCCTCTCGGAATCGACGAACGAGTGCGATGGAAATCCAGTTCATCAACAGCGTGATAGCAAACAACAACAATCCCACGGCGTAGAGCGTGTCGTATTCGAGCGATCCCACCCGACTGTCTCCGAGAGCGGCGTTCGCGATGAATCCGGTCATCGTCTGTCCTTGTTCGAGCGGGCTGCCAACTATTCGGGCCTGTTGTCCGGCGGCGATTGCAACAATCATGGTTTCACCAATGGCACGAGAAACCCCGAGAACGACGGCGGCGATGATGCCGGACAGTGCCGCGGGAAATACAACACGAATCGTGGTCTGCATCTTGTTGGCGCCGAGCGCTGCTGACCCTTGTCGCATCGCCACCGGAACGGCACTCATCGCGTCTTCGCTGATGGAGGCGATGGTGGGAATGATCATGACGCCCATCACAACACCGGCCGCGAGAACACTGAACGATTCGGTGGGAAGTTGCAGCCATTCGCGGAATACGACGGTCTGCACGAAAATGAGGGCGAAGTAGCCGTAAACGACGGTGGGGATTCCGGCCAGGACTTCGAGGATCGGTTTCAGAACGCGACGCGTGCGAGGATGAGCGTACTCAGAGAGGTAAATCGCCGCACCCAACCCGAACGGAACCGCGACGGCTAGCGCAATTGCGGTTGTCCACGCGGTTGCGGTCACGAGTGGCAGGACCCCGAACGAAGAGTCGGCAAACCGGGGCGCCCATCGAGTTCCAAAGAGGAAGTCGACGACGGGGATCTGCGCAAAGAATGAAATAGACGGAACCGCCAGCGCGATGAGGATTGCGGCGGTGATGAGCACCGTGAGAAATGCAGCGATTCGGAAAGACCCGAGAATCGCTCGTTCACCTGGTCGTGGCTTTGTGGTGAGAGATGTCAACCCCGACGGGTTGCCACGAACGGGCAAACCAGCCGGGGTTGACATTGTGCTCATGTTATTGGTGGTGCTTAGCCGATTGAGGCGAGCTCTTCAGCCGCAACTGCAGCCTGGTCGGCGGTCAGCGGGATGAAGGTTGCGAGAGCGGCAACTTCGGCCTGGTTTTCCATGTAGAAGTCAACAAAGCTCTTGACCTGTGCCTTCTCCATGTACGAGGTGTTCTTCACGTAGACAAAGAGCGGGCGTCCGAGGGGCGTGTAGCTGCCGTCTTGGACGGTTGCTTCGGAAGCGCCGACACAGCCTGCGCCACCATCAACCTCAACCGAGCGAACGAGGTCAGCGTTTGCGTTGACGTACGAGAGGCCGAAGAAGCCGAGGCCACCTTCAGCACCCGAGATTCCCTGGACGAGGACGTTGTCGTCTTCCGAGGGGCTGTAGTCGGTGCGGATTGCGCCTTCTTCACCGTTGATTGCACCGGTGAAGTAGTCGAACGTTCCCGAGTCGGTTCCGGGGCCGAACAGTGCGAGCTCAACATCGGGGAATGACTTGTCAACCTGGTTCCACGAGGTGATGGTGCCTTCGGCGTCGGGTCCCCAGATGATGTTCAGCTGTTCGACCGTGAGGCACTGTGCGAAGGTATTTCCGACGGGGACAACAACGGCGAGGCCATCGTTGGCGACGACGATTTCGGTGAACTCGATACCGGCTTCGGCGCAGATTGCGGCTTCTTCTTCCTTGATGGGACGCGATGCGTTCGACAGGTCGGTTTCACCTGCACAGAACTTCTCGAATCCACCGCCGGTACCCGAGGTTGCGACGGTGACGTTGATTTCGGGGGAAGCGTCGCGGAAGAGAGTGGCAGCCGCTTCGGTGAGGGGGGCCACGGTCGACGATCCATCGGCGACAACGTTCGTCGTGTCGACATCTTGACCACCGCAACCGGTGAGTACGAGGGCTGCGACTGCCGCGGTAGCGGCGAATCCAGCGAGAGAAATTGCTTTCACAATTTTCCTTTCATTTGGGGTTTGTTGAATTTTTCCAACGAACCCCATCGAACAAGACCGATGTGAACGGAGGGTTAACATCACGCTACTTCTAAGGACATATATTTCGCTCCGCCTCCAGGATTCGAACCTAGACCGAACATCTCCAAAGGATGCCGTGCTGCCATTACACTAAGGCGGACCGCCACGAAGGGCAATCCTATTCTGCCCGATTTTCGGCGACACTCGGCGCTTCGGCGGGCGCGCCGAGTGCCTAGTGCCAGAATGGTCACATGACCGATGCTTCTCTCGCTGTGGTGATTCTCGCCGCCGGTGAGGGAACGCGGATGAAATCCGCCACGGCCAAGGTTTTGCACCCCATCGCGGGTGTTCCGATGATCGGACACGTGTTGTCGGCGGTCGCCGCTCTTCACCCCGCACACACCGTTGCCGTCGTGCGTCACGAGCGCGATGCGGTCGCCGACGCGATCGCGGAATT
>CALPQP020000013.1 GCA_943325745.2 Gulosibacter massiliensis | reverse complement strand
TGGCCTCAGAAACGCTCCACGACAGGTCGCCGCTCGTAGACTTCAACCATGTCCCAGAAGCCCGCACCGCGTCGAGCGTTCAAGCCGCCCGTCGGCGACGTATCCAAATACGAGGACTTCGATGGAGAGTGGCGCGGGATTGGACTCGGTGCACCGGCTCGCCGTGCGCTTGTGGATGCGAAACTCTACAAGGTTTCCGACCTGCGCAAGATTTCCCTCAAGGACCTCGCCGGTCTACACGGAATGGGAAAGTCTGCCATCGCCCGAATCAAGGTGATTATGGCAGCGAAAAGGATTTCTTTTCTGCCATAAATCATTGCAAATTATGATGGGGCGATGGTCGTCACGTATTCCACCGAAGTCATCGGTGAGGGAAATCACGCCTCCCTCACGATTCCCGATGCGGTACTGGCCGAACTGGGCACAAACAGGCGTGCGCCACTCATCATCACGATCAACGAACACACCTACCGATCCACGGCAGTCGGTGTCGACGGACAGTGCCGTGTCGTCTTCCCCCAGGCGGATCGGGTGGCAGCAAATGCCACCGCCGGCGACATCGTCGAGGTGAAACTCGAATTGGATTCTGGACACCGTGAGGTCGAACTTCACTCGGATCTGAATGCGGCGCTTGTCGCGGCAGGACTGCGGGAACAGTTCGAGGCAAGGACCTATTCGACACGCCGAGAATTCGCACGACAGGTCGCTGAGGCGAAAGCTGAGGACACCCGCAAGCGCAGGATTGAAAAAGTCGTTGCCGCCTTATTGGCGTAACTAGCCAGTAAACGCGGTCACGAAGGCATCAAGCGCAGCGTCCGAATCCCCCGACGCCCAACCTTCTAGACCCACGACCTTGTCAAATTTCAGGGTCACGAGTTCGCGAGCTATTCGCGAATAATTGATTTCACCTGTCCCCGGCTCCTGTCGTCCAGGGACATCAGCGACCTGAATCTCGCCGATCCACGGCAGAGCCTGCCGAACGAGTTCGACCAGGTTCCCCTCGCCGATTTGTGCGTGATACAGATCGAGGTTCAGTTGCAGGTGGGGGTTATCGATGCTCGACACGAGTTCGATGGTGTCCTCCGCTCGAGCGAACGGCGTTCCGGGGTGATCCACCGCCAGATTGAGGTTCTCGAGCATGAACACCGCGTCGTGTTTCGCACCAAGGTCGGCGAGTCGCGACAGCGTGTCCCGCGCGGTCCGTCGTTCGGCCGCCGACACTGTGTTGCGCTGGCGAATCGCCTGCCCGTCGCCGTCGAGACCCGTTCCATGAACGTTCAGTCGATCGGCGTTGATGATTCGTGAGGCCACAATGGATTGCTCAGCGGTTTCGAGGAAACGCTCGATGCCGTCGGCTTCGAGCAGATCGCCCTCGATGTACCCCGTCATTGACGTGAAATTCGCGCCGGTCGCGGCGAGTTCATCTAAGTCTTTTGTTGTCCAATTCCAGATTTCGACTCCGAGACCACGCTCGTGAATCGCGCGCACTCGATCGACGAACGGTAATTCGGTGAACAACATTTCGGCCGACGCGGCCAACACATACGACACAGGGACTCCTCGAGGCTTGTCAAGACAAACCTAGCGGAGCGTTCTCGAGGGCCCTAGGCGATTTCGTAGTTGTCCAGAAGGTCAGTGACGAGGGCGGCGATGTCGGATCGCTCACTGCGCTGCAGCGTGATGTGGCCAAAGAGGTTCTGCCCCTTGAGCGCTTCGATAACGCTGGCGATTCCATCGTGTCGACCGACGAGCAAGTTGTCGCGCTGCGCGACGTCGTGCGTGAGAACCACACGTGAGTTCTGCCCGATTCGGCTGAGCACCGTGAGCAATACGTTGCGCTCGAGCGATTGCGCTTCATCGACGATGACGAATGCGTCGTGCAACGACCGACCACGAATGTGAGTGAGGGGCAAGACTTCAATGAGTCCGCGCTCGACGATTTCCTCCATCACGTTGTCGCTAACGACGGAACCTAGGGTGTCAAAGGTTGCTTGCGCCCAGGGGTTCATCTTTTCGTCGGCGTCGCCGGGCAGATAGCCAAGGTTCTGGCCTCCAACCGCGTACAGCGGGCGGAACACCATGATCTTCTTGTGCAGTCGCTTTTCGAGCACGGCATCAAGGCCGGCGCACAGAGCAAGCGCGCTCTTTCCCGTTCCCGCACGACCTCCAAGTGACACGATCCCCAATTTCTGATCCTGGAGCATGTCGATCGCCAGACGTTGCTCTGCGCTACGCCCGTGTAACCCGAATAGGTCTCGGTCGCCACGGACCAACTCAATGTTTTTCGGCCCGACAACACGGGCAAGTGCGGAACCGCGTTCGGAGTGGATGACCAAATTGGTGTTTCGAGGAAGGTCCTCCACGAGCGTCGTGCGAAGTTCTTCTTTCTCGTACAACTTCTGCATGTCATCACCCGACAGTGAAACTTCGGCGAGTCCGGTCCAACCCGAATCGGCGGCGAGCTCTGCTCGATATTCTTCGGCGGCGAGACCGATGCTCGAGGCCTTCACGCGCAACGGAAGATCCTTGGACACAACGACGACGTCGAGACCTTCGCGAGACAGATTCAGCGCGACGGCCAAAATGCGGGTGTCGTTGTCGCCCAGACGCAGTCCGGACGGAAGTGCAGCATCATTCGTGTGATTAAGCTCGACCCGGAGCGTTCCACCGTCCCCTACCGAAATCGGCATGTCGAGTCGCTCGTGCTTAATGCGCAGGGAATCGAGGTGCCGCAATGCTTGGCGGGCGAAATAACCGAGTTCCGGGTCATTCCGCTTCTTTTCGAGTTCCGAAATGACGACCACGGGCAGGACAACCTCGTGTTCGGCGAATCGGAAAATCGCCCGCGGATCCGACAGCAAAACCGACGTGTCGAGCACGTAGGTTCGCTGCGTTGTGGCGGCAGATATCGAAGCGGAAGTGGACGACGCGGCGGTGGGGTTGGGCACTCAGTCTCCGTTCAGATGCGGCGGCAACCGCGTGGCGACAAGACCGTGTGGCCTCTTCGCCACGTGAATTACCTCATACAGAGAAACTACGTCTCGCGAGTGAACGTGGTCGGTGTGACACGCCGAATAACGAAGTCGTAACTTAGCGTTCACGCACCGTATCGACGCTGTCGACGAGCGAAGTCTCGCAGAGCACGCAGCAGGTCGATCTCGCGCAGGTCAGGGCCGAGCGCTTCAACAAAGTACAGCTCGGAATGTGCGGTCTGCCACAGCATGAAATCGGAAATGCGCTGTTCGCCAGACGTACGAATGACAAGGTCGAGGTCGGGCTGGCCGGCGGTGTACAGGTGGTCCGAAATGTTGTCGAGCGTTATGTCATCGGCGAGGGTGTCGATCCCTAGTCCAGCCGTTTCGTGTTTGCGAATGATGTCGCGGACGGCTTCGGTGATTTCGTGGCGACCACCGTATCCCACCGCCAGGTTGACGTGCAATCCCGTGTGGGTCGCGGTCGAATCGGCCGCGTTCTCGAGTGCCGTGCGCAGAGAGACCGGCAGCTTGTCCGCATCGCCGACGTGATGCACACGCCAGTTGGGGACGCGGGCGAGGTCCGTCGCGAGGTCCGCGATAATGCGAACCAGGTTCTTCAGTTCGGCACTGGGGCGACCGGTCAGGTTGTCGGTCGACAGCAAATACAGCGTGACAATCTCGACTCCCGCCGTGTCGCACCAGCCAAGGAATTCACGCATCTTGCTCGCGCCCGCTTCGTGTCCCTCGGCGATCGTGACGCCGGCGTGCAACTGCGCCCACCTGCGATTTCCATCGATGATCATCCCGACATGACGCGGTGGTGTTGTTTCGCGCAATTGGTTTTGAAGTCGCGTCGCGTACAACCCGTAGAGGGCCGACTTGATCGACGTCCGAAGCGACACTGCAGGTTACCCGTTGCCCGTTTCCTTGTCGACATCCGCGATGAGTTTGCCAACAGCGACCTCGGCGTCAATGTTGGCAACGGCCTCCTCGCGATAGCGCAAACGGCGCATTCGGCGGTTCATGTCCAAGATCAGGAAAATCGCGGTGATGGCGACGGCCGCCGTGATGAGAAACCCGACAACGCCGGGAGTTACCCCATTCGGGTCAATCTCTTCGGCGAGGATCAGTGCGGTGTTCAAGGTGTCTCCGTTTCGCGTAGCCTAATTACAGAGTACCGAAGGGCAGTATGACATCCCCCCCAACACCTCCCGCGGGCCGCTACGGTGGTTCGGGTTTGTCCGTGCGTTCCGTGTGGATTATCGCGTCCGTCTCGGTGCTCGTGTTCTTCTCTTGGGTGACGTGGGTGTTTGTGACAGACCCGACCACGGGAATCGAATGGGTCGCGTTCGAGTCGACCGGAGGCGAAACGTCGGCGATGGTGAAGTTCCAAATCACGGCACCCCCCGGCACCCCCGTCACCTGCGCGCTGCGCACCGTCGATGCGTCGATGGGCACGAACGGCTGGACGGTGAAGTCCTACCCCGCGTCCGACCAATTCACGGCTCAGTATTCCGAGACCGTCAAGGCGGTCAGCGAGGTTTCCGGCATCGACGTCTATCGTTGCTGGCGCGACGACCGTTAGCGTTTTGTTCAGAAGGGCCGGTCACGACTACCCTAGATGGACACCCCTTTAAAGGAGCTTCTCGCCATGGCACCCATGTGGCTCACCCAGGAAGCGTTCGACCGCCTCGCGCTCGAACTCGAAACCCTGTCGACGACCGGCCGCGCCGAAATTGTGAAGCGTATCGAAATGGCTCGTTCCGAGGGTGACCTCAAAGAGAACGGCGGGTATCACGCCGCGAAAGACGAGCAGGGCAAAATCGAGGCTCGGATTCGCGAGCTGATCGACATGCTGAAGCACGCGCACGTCGGAACCGAGCCGGTCGATGCCTCGCGTGTGGCGTCCGGCACAATCGTGACCGCACACATCCACGGCGACCAAGAGAAATTCCTGCTGGGTTCCCGCGAGGTTGCCGGCGATACGGACCTCGACGTCTACAGCGAGAACAGTCCTCTGGGCCAGGCCATAGTCGGCCTCGAACCAGGAGACACCGCGACCTTCACCGCACCGAGCGGCGCAGAAATCGCGGTCGAGATTATCGCGATCGAACCGTTTCTCGGTTAGAAGTCAACCCGCGGTTCGAAGCCTTCGGCGCGCAATGCGTCGAGTACTTCGGCCGCGTGGTCCGGTCCGCGCGTCTCGACGTGAATCTCGAGTTCGGCCTGGGTGATCTGCAGGTCGGTTCCGTGGCGCGTGTGCATCACCTCAACGACATTGGAGTTGTGGTTAGCAAGGATTTCGGAGATTTTTGCGAGTTGCCCGGGGCGGTCAGGAAGGGGGATTCGCATGCGCATGTATCGACCGGTCGTGACGAGGCCGCGGGCGATAACGCGTTCCATCAACATCGGATCGATGTTTCCGCCCGACAAGATCACAACGGTCTTTCCGATCGCGTCAATCTTTTCGGCAAGGATCGCAGCGACGCCAACAGCACCAGCCGGTTCGACAACGAGTTTCGCGCGTTCCAGAAGCATCACCAGTGCGCGGGCGATGTCATCGTCACTGACGGTGACAACCTCGTCGACCGTGTCCTTAATGATGGCGAAATTGAGCGTCCCTGGACGTGCGACCGCAATTCCATCCGCGATGGTCGGCTTCATTTCGATGGTTGTCGGTTCACCGGCTCGAAGTGACGGCGGGTACGCCGCCGCGTTCGTCGATTGGACACCGATGATTCGGATGGTGCGCCCGTTTGCCGCCGCGTGCTGCTTCATGGCGCTGGCGACTCCCGAAATGAGTCCGCCTCCGCCGATCGGGACGATAACGGTTTCAACGTCGGCGACTTGCTCAAAGATCTCGAGCCCGACCGTTCCTTGACCGGCGACTACGTCTGCGTGGTCGAAGGGCGGGATAAAGACTGCGCCCGACGAAGCGGCGAATTCCTTCGCTGCCGCGAGCGATTCGGTGAACGTCGGGCCAAGTAGCATGACCTCGGCGCCGTAATCTTTCGTCGCCAACAATTTTGGCAGAGCAACACCCATCGGCATAAAAATCGTCGCCTTAATGCCGAGTTCTCGAGCCGCGAGAGCGACCCCCTGAGCGTGGTTTCCGGCGCTAGCCGCGACAACTCCGCGCGCTCGTTCGTCGGGGCTCAACTTGCTCATTCGGTTATACGCGCCGCGAATCTTGTAAGCACCCGTGCGCTGGAGGTTTTCGCACTTGAGAACGACCTCTAGACCCAAAATTCCCGAGAGGTATCGCGATTCCTCGATCGGGGTCTCTTGTGCAACTGCAGACACAACGTCACGCGCGGCGATGAAATCCGCGAGTGTGGGGCCGGCGATTGCTGTTGTCATGTTGTGTTCCTTGGAAAACGCTACCGTAATAAGCATGACGACCGTCTCTGCCGCCGAGGCGCGACGCCTTGCGCTGGTGGCCCAGGGCTTCGGTTCGTCACCGCGCGGGATCGTCACGGCCGAACAACTCGCCGACACGATCGCGCGTCTCGGTGCCCTCCAACTCGATTCGGTCAACGTCTTTGAACGAAGCCATTACCTGCCGATGTTCTCTCGCCTCGGCAGCTACGACACCGCACTGCTCGATCACCTGTTGCTCGACCCGCACGTCCCCGCAACACACATCGAATACTGGGCGCACGAGGCAGCGTTCATTCCGGTCGAATCCTGGCCGCTGTGGCAATGGAGAATGCTCGAGAGTCGCGAGCGCAACCTACGACCCGACTCGTGGTTGGCACAGCACCGAAAACTCGCGGACGAACTCCTCGCTCGCCTGCACTCGGACGGCCCGGCGACGTTCAGCCAACTCGAGGGCAAGCGCGACCAGCGTCGAGGCAGTTGGTGGGACTGGAGCGATGTGAAACTTGCCCTCGAATACCTGTTCGAGGACGGCGTGATCACGGCGATTGGTCGCACGAACTTCCAGCGAATCTATGCACCGGTCGCCGACGTCATTCCACACCACCTGCTGGACGCCGCGGTCGACAAACCTGTCGCCCGACGTGCGCTCGTGCTCGACGCCGTTCGAGCGCTCGGGATCGGGGTGCTAACCGACATCGCGGACTATTACCGCTTTAAGGTCGCGCCAACCAAGGTCGCGCTAGACGAGTTGGTCGACACTGGTGCGATTCAGCACGTATCGGTCGATGGCTGGACCCACCGCGGCGAGGCCCTCGATGCCTACATGGTGTCCGGCACGACAATCCCCAACCGAGCGCCACAAGTGTCGACCATCCTCACCCCTTTCGACCCCATCACCTGGAACCGCCCTCGAGCGAGTCGCGTCTTTGGTTTCGACTACAAAATAGAGATCTACACCCCGGCGGCGAAGCGGGTCTACGGCTATTACTCGCTACCGATTCTCATGGATGACGCACTGGTCGGTCGCATCGACCTCAAGGCCGATCGAAAAAACCGAACGCTCATCGTCAAGAGCGCGCACTGGGAACCGAAGCGACCCACGGATGCCGCCGATCGCCTTTCCGAGGTCGTGCGTCGCGCAGCCGCCTGGCGTGGACTCGAGAACATCGTGGTGGACGACTGGGGTGACGCCGCGGCCGAACTTCGACGAATCTTTTAGAACTTTCCGCCGATTTCGAGCAAACGACGGACGCGGTCGGCGATGGGCGGGTGCGTCGAAAACATGCGCTCGAGGAAGTTTGGTTTGTTGGGGTCAGCGATCCACATGTGTGCCATCGAGGCGGACTGGCGCTGAAGCGGCGCGGAATACTCCCCGAGTTTATGAAGTGCGCTCGCGAGCCCCTCCGGGTTGCGGGTCGTCATTGCGCCGGTCGCGTCGGCGAGGAATTCACGCTGTCGCGAAATGCCCGCTTGCACGAGAGCTGATACGAGTGGCGCAATCACCATGGCGATGAGCCCGAACACGAGCGACAGGATGGCCAGGCCGCCGTTGTCGCTGCCGCGTGAGTTTCGGCCTCCGTAGAACGCCATGCGGAACATGATGTCCGCGATGAACCCGAAGGCTACGACAAGTCCGAACACAATCGTCGACACGCGAATGTCGTAATTCTTGACGTGTCCCATCTCGTGGGCCATGACGCCCTCGAGTTCCGCGTCGGTCATGATGTCGAGAAGCCCCGTCGTGGCAGCGACGACAGCATTCTCGGGGTCTCGTCCCGAGGCAAAGGCGTTCGGCGCGGGGTCGCTCACAACGTAAACCTTCGGCATCGGCATCCCGTTGGTAATCGACAGGTTTTCGACAATCCGATAGAGGCGGGGGTTGTCTTTCTGTTCGATGAGCACGGCACCGGACGTCGCCACGGCAATGGACCCAGCGTTGTAATACTGGAACCAGGCGTAAGCGCCAGCGCCAACGATTGTCATAATCGTGATAGTCCACGATCCGTCGCCCATGAAATAGGCGATGAGCCAACCCAGTCCACCCAACAACACGATGAAAACAAGCAGGATGACGATAGTGTTCCGCTTGTTCGCGGCAATCGCGCTATACATCGAGGGCTAGAACTGTACTTTCGGGGGCTCGGCAATCGCGTCGGGGTTCTCAACCTCAAAGAAGTCGCGCATGCTGAACCCAAGTTGCTTCGCCCACACGTTGTTGGGGAAGACGAGAATCATGGTGTTGAACTCACGCACGCCGCCGTTGTAGAAGCGACGAGAGGACTGAATCTTGTTTTCGGTGTCAACGAGTTCTGCTTGCAACTGGAGGAAGTTGTCGCTCGCCTTCAGATCCGGGTAGGCCTCGGCGACGGCGAAGATCGACTTGAGCGCCGCCTGCATCATCCCTTCAGCGGCGGCAGCTTCGGCCGGACCTTGGGCGTTGACCGTTGCGGCGCGCGCCTTCGTGACGTTCTCGAAAACGGCTTTTTCGTGCTTGGCGTACCCCTTGACTGCTTCGATCAGGTTGGGGATGAGGTCTGCTCGGCGCTTGAGCTGAACCGTGATGTCACTCCACGCTTCCTCGACACGAACTTTGAGAGTGATGAGGCCGTTGTATGTCGACCACAGGTAGAGGCCCGCGACAATGGCGAGACCGGCGACAACCAGAAGGAAGATTTGTGTTGGTTCCATGGCTTTACTCTACGCGCGAGATTCACGAGCACAATGGGTTTTTGCCCTGAGCGAAATGTGCCCCAACAGGGATTCGAACCCTGACTGTAACGATTTTAAGTCGTTTGCCTCTGCCGGTTGGGCTATTGGGGCTCCGCCACTAACTGGCTACTTGGCGGGACGGGACGCGTATGCCTGGAAGTACGACTGCGGGTGTTCACGTAACGAGAGCGTTGTGGTGTCGCGACCGACGAGGAACTGCATGATCCAACCACCGACGACACGAAACTTTCGTTCCCACATCGGCATTGCGAGGCCGTGATAGCCGCGGTGCATGAGCCACGCGGGGAAACCGGTCACCGCAAACTTTCCTGACTGAAAAACCCCGTGCCCAACGCCCAATCCGGCTACCGCACCCATGTTTTTGTGAATGTAATCCGCCGGGTTTTCGCCACGGAGGACCGCGACCAGATTCTTTGCGAGGCGCTTGGCTTGACGCACAGCGTGCTGGGCGTTCGGAACACACATTCCGCCCACACCGTTACCAGTGAGGTCGGGGACGGCGGAGTTGTCGCCCGCGGCCCACGCGCCTTCGACGATGGTTCCGTCAGCATTGGTCACCTGAAGCGTCGATGACGATCGGACTCGACCGCGTTCCTCGATTGGAAGTCCCAATGAGTTCACGACGGGGTTTGCCATCACGCCGGCGGTCCACACGATGAGGTCCGACTCGAATTTCATACCGTTCGACAACTCGACCTTGCCGCCCTCGGCCGACGTGAGTTGAGTATCGAGGTGCACGGCCGCGCCGCGGGATGCGAGGTTTCGCAGAACCCACTGCGAGGTTCTCAGTGACACCTCGGGCATAACGCGAGGCATCGCTTCGACCATATGGAATTTTGTGTCGTCGATGGTGAGTTCGGGGTACTGCTTGAGCATCGCCGAGGCGAGCGAGCGAAGTTCGGCGAACGTCTCGATTCCCGCAAATCCGCCACCAATAACGGCCACCGTGAGAAGGCGATCGCGCTCCTTGCCCTTGGGCAGGTTCGCTGCTTTAGCAAAATTATCGATAATTCGGTCGCGGACGGCGATTGCCTCTTCAATGGACTTCATCCCAATTGCTTCGTCGGCCACTCCCGGAATCGGGAACGTGCGTGACACCGACCCGGCCGCCACCACAATGTGGTCGTACTTGGCGGTGTAGCTCTTGCCCGCCGAGGGCTCGATGGTCGCTATCTTCTTGGCGTGATTCACCGAGACGACTCGCCCCTGCACGACGTGGGTCTTTTTCAGATGGCGGCGTAGCGGCACGATGACGTGGCGGGCCTCGATCAAGCCGGCGGCAACCTCGGGCAGAAACGGGTGGTAGGTCATGTACGGAAGCGGGTCAACCAGTGTGACCTCGGCTTCGCCAGCCCGCAGGTGCTTTTGCAACTTAAGCGCGGTGTAAAACCCGGTATACCCGCCACCGACGATAAGGATTTTGGCCACGACAATTACTCCTGAAATTTATGAGGACAACGGGTCAAATCTAGCGCGTTTCGGGCGCACACAGGCACCGTTCGGGCGACCACGCGGCGGCGGCGAGGGCCGCATCCCCCACGGGGTTGACTCCTGGCCCGACAGCGAGACTGTGGGCAGCGAGCGCATGCAGGCATTTCACTCGGGATGGCATGCCACCCGCACTGATTCCGTCCAGTTCGTCGATTCGGCCATGTGCGTCGCGGTCGGCGATGTACCCGCGGTGAGCGGCGGTGTAGGCAGCGGCAAATTCCGAGTCCACGGCCAGTTTTTCCTGTTCGGTCACCATGAAGCCATTCGCCTCGAGTGTTGACAGTGCCGCGGTCGCGCCCGGGTGCGTCAAATAGTAGAACGTGGGAAACGGTGAACCGTCCGCCAGTCGAGGTTTCGTCGCGACGACGGTAGGAGCACCACACACGCATCGCGCCGCGACACCGACAACATCGCGCATCGGCCGTCCCAATTGAAACTTCATGATTTCGAGGTCCCGATCACTCGCGGCGTCAATCGTCACTTGGATTCCCGTTCAGGGTTGGCCGCAAAGGCATACGACTGAACAAACGCGTCAACCCAGTCGATGTAGGTGGTTTGAACGGTTCCCAGTACCTCGTCTGCCTTTGCGGGCTTTGCATCCACGTCGTTGACAACGAGATACGAAATGTCGCCCGGGTACACAAACATGAGTCGTTCCCTCGCTTGAGCTTCGACATACGCCCGGTCGGTCCATCGCAACATGTCCGCTTGCGCTTCGGCGAGGGTCGCTCGCGCGGCGGCGACCTCACGGTCGAGGTCGGCGATTCTCGCCTGTTGCTCGAACCAAATCTGGACGGGCTGCCACAGATTAACGACGGCAGCCACGGCGATGATGAGCCCGACGATGACCGAGCC
>CALPQP020000012.1 GCA_943325745.2 Gulosibacter massiliensis | reverse complement strand
CGGATGTCCTTCATCGGAGTTCCCGCGGCGAGGTCCATGTATTCAAGAGCACGTTCCGCGCTGGCGCGTTCGTTGGCGTCGGCGATATCCGCGGGGTTCGGTACCGATGCCGACAGAGCGACACCCTGGCCCGGATTCGTTCCCCACGTGACAAAGGGCTCGAGTAGGTCGCCGTCGAGCACGACCTCGGCGTCAAAGGTCGCGCCGTCATCTGTGGGCAGAGTTTTCCAGTAAGCAACGGCGGCATCCCAATCGGCGCCCACTGGCGCGTGTGCGCGCCCCTTGAGGTACGCAAAGGTTGTCTCGTCGGGGGCAACCATGCCGGCGCGCGCACCCGCCTCGATCGACATGTTGCAGATCGTCATCCGCCCTTCCATCGACAATTCCCGAATCGCGCTGCCTCGATATTCCAGGACATATCCCTGACCGCCGCCGGTTCCAATCTTCGCAATCACCGCGAGAACAATGTCTTTCGCAGTGACACCAGGGCGCAAGTGACCATTGACCGTTATTGCCATGGTCTTGAACGGGGTGAGGGGAAGCGTTTGGGTGGCGAGAACGTGCTCGACTTCCGACGTGCCGATTCCGAACGCCATCGCACCGAACGCGCCGTGTGTCGAGGTGTGGCTGTCACCACAGACAACGGTGATGCCGGGCATGGTCAGCCCGAGTTGTGGTCCGACGACGTGAACGATTCCCTGTTCGATGTCTCCGAGTGAATGAAGGCGGATACCGAATTCTGTCGCATTCGTCCGAAGTGCGTCGATCTGGGTTCGCGAAATCGGGTCGGCAATCTGTGCGCCGATGTTGAGTGTCGGAGTGTTGTGGTCCTCGGTCGCAATCGTGAGGTCTGGCCGGCGAACGGGCCTTCCGGCTTGTCGCAGACCATCGAACGCTTGCGGGCTTGTCACTTCGTGCACCAGGTGAAGGTCGATGTAGAGCAGGTCGGGCTCGCCGTTTTTGCCCTGGACGACGAGGTGGTCATCCCAGACCTTTTCGGCAAGGGTCCGTGGACGGTTCGACGCGGCGTTCATCCGACTCAGTTTATCAGCGTGCGAAACGTTATTTCGCGGACTCTTCGCGCTTCGTGCGTGCCAGACTCGCAAGAACCGCCACCACCAAGGTGAGGACAATCACAACAAGCGAGAGCCAGGTTGGAATCTCGGGGACGATTTCAACGTGTTGCCCGTTGTTGATGAACGGCAGTTCGTTGAGGTGCAATGCGTGGTTGACGAGTTTGAACCCGATGAAGCCGAGGATTGCCGCGATTCCGTGACCCAGGTAGTGGAGGCGGTCGACTAGATCACCCAACAGGAAGTAAAGCTGTCGAAGCCCCATCAACGCGAGAATATTGCACGTGAAAACCAGGAATGGACTCGTGGTGATTCCAAAAATTGCGGGAATCGAGTCGAGTGCAAAAATGAGGTCGATTGTGCCCAGTGACACGAGAACGAGAATGGCCGGCGTCAGAAACTTTTCGCCGTTGACCATCGTGCGCCAACGGTCGGTGTCGCGCCACTCTGGGTGAACGCGAAGAACCTTTTTCAGCCACGCCATGACGAAGTTGTCCTCGCCGCTACCGTGTTCGTCTTTCTCACGCAATTGCTGAATCGCCACGTAGACGAGGTAGGCGCCAAAGATGTAAAACAGCCACGAATAGCTCTCAAGAAGCGCAGCACCGAGGACGATGAATATGGCCCGGAATACAAGTGCCAAGACGATGCCCAACATCAGTAATTCCTGCTGCATCTTTCTTGGCACGTGGAACTGCGCCATGATGATGAGGAACACAAAGACGTTGTCAGCTGACAGCGAGTATTCCGTCAACCACCCCGCGAAGAACTGGAGACCGAGCTCGGTTCCGTTCATGCCTGAGTCGTTTGCCACGAGGATGACGAGCAGCCCAAAGACAACCGCGAGGCTCACATAAAAGGTGATCCATAACGCGGATTCCCGAGTCGACGGAACGTGCGGACGACGAACCACAAGGAACAAATCGAACAGAAGAATCGCCACCAACACTGCGTAAGACGTGACTTCGAACCAGAGTGGAAGGGCATTGTCCATGATAAAAACCCTATCAGCGCGTTGCGTTTGACCCGACGGCCGATGCACAAAACCCCCGACGGCGAACCGTCGAGGGAGAGTTGTGACCCCAGCGGGATTCGAACCCGCGTTACCGCCGTGAGAGGGCAGCGTACTAGGCCGCTATACGATGGGGCCGAACACAACTCGACAAGTATCGCACAGGCGGGGAACCGCACGCAAACCGGTGCGGCTAGGGGCGAGTGTCGAGAACGGGAAGCGCCCGCGGTGCGACCTCGACGTCCATCGGAAGCGGTGCGATGCGCTCACCGTCGCTGTAGACGACGAGGTTTGGTGACTCGAGCCGGAACTTCTTCCCTTGACGAATGATTACGCGAGGGTCGGTCACGTGCGTTCCCTTGAACACCCTCGGGTAAATCCGAATGAAATCGAAACGGGATAACGGCCTCACCATCATCATGTCGAGCAGGCCGTCGTCGGGTTTCGCTTCTGGGCAGATTTTCATTCCCCCGCCGTACTGGCTGTTGTTTGCGATGGTCGTGAGGATGGCCTGTTCCGTCGTCCGCTTTCCGTCAATCGCGACGGTGTAGTGAATCGGCTTCAACTTGGCCAGTTCGATGAGCATCGCCACGGTGTAGCGCGACGGACCCTTCGGAAAGGAAAGGCTATTGACCGTCTCGTTCGCCAGCGCATCGAATCCGGCCGACATCGTCGAGCAGAACCAGCGTTCGCCCCCCTTCCACGACATTCGCCCCGCGTCGATTCGCCACACGGGTTTGTCGAGCGACGCGATCAACCGTTCGATCGCTGCGTCGATGTCTCCGATGGGCATTCCCAGAATTCCTTCGGCCGTGTCATTACCGGTTCCGCTCGGCAAAATTCCCAGTGGAGTGTCGGTGTTGACGCACACGTTTGTCCCTAATTGGGCAGTTCCGTCGCCTCCGACGACGATGAGGGCGTCGACCCCGTTAGCGACCGCGGTTCGCACCATCGTCTCGAGATGTTGGTACGTGTCGGCTGACAATTCCGAAACCTGGCGGCCAGTTGCACGCAATGCCTCGACCAATCGGTGCCCGTAATCGCGGTGAGCGCCCTGCGCAGCGCTCGGATTTACAGCGACGGCAATGTGCGGGCGCGACAACGTTGTCATTCCGAAACAGTAGCGTAGACGCCCGAAAATTCGAGGAAATCAGTGCTGGGGTGCCTGGACTCGAACCAAGAACAAAGGTACCAGAAACCTCCGTGTTGCCAATTACACCACACCCCACAGGCGGCACAGCCGCTCCGCGTTAGCCTACCAAACGGCGCGGACCGCGCGAAATTGGGCTAGTGAAGTCCCAACATTGTGCGCTCCCGAACTGCAGCACGTCCCTGGCCGCGCCGCCGACACGGTCGACGGAGGTCACAGTGAGGCTCGCAGCGAGGCGATGCGGGCGAGGCTGGATTCACGTCCCAGGATTTCCATCGATTCAAAAAGCGGCGGACTGATTCGACGACCCGAGATGGCGGTTCGCACCGCACCAAACGCGCTGCGCGGCTTCAGTTCGAGTCCCTCGATCAGAGAGGCGCGAAGCGTCTCTTCGATGTTGGTTGTCGACCAATCTGCGAGGTCCACGAGCGCCGCGCGGGCGGCATCAAGAATTCGAGGAGAATCGACATCGAGTGTCGCCCTGGCATCGTCGGTGACAGTGAGGTCGGCATCCTCGGTTAAGAGGAACCGAATCATCTCGGGAATCTCGCTCATCAACTGGGTACGTTCCTGAATGTGTGGCGCAATTTCGGTGAGGCGAGCACGCTGGTGGCTCGTCGGGTTGGCCTCAACCAAGTTGGCCGCCTGGAGGTACGGCAGCGATCGATCGATGAACTCGTCATGCGACAACAGGCGAATGTGATCACCGTTGATCGATTCGGCTTTTTTCAGGTCGAATCGCGCGGGGTTCGGGTTGACGTCGGCGACATCGAATGCGGCAATCATCTCGTCGACGGTGAAGATATCGCGATCCGCCGCGATCGACCATCCCAACAACGACAGGTAATTCAGCAGCCCCTCGCGAACGAAACCGCGGTCTCGGTGGTGGAACAGGTTCGATTCCGGGTCGCGCTTCGACAACTTCTTGTTGCCCTCGCCCATGACGTAGGGAAGGTGACCGAATCGCGGCACGAACGTCGTCACGCCCACTTCGATGAGCGCGTGGTACAGAGCAATCTGGCGAGGCGTCGATGACAACAGGTCTTCTCCACGCAAAACGTGGGTGACTCCCATGAGCGCGTCGTCCACGGGGTTCACGAATGTGTAAAGTGGCGCGCCGTTCGGACGAACCACGACGAAGTCGGTTGTCGTGCCGACGGGGAAAGTGATGGGTCCACGAATGAGGTCGTCAAAACCGAGGTCTTCCGCGGGAACGCGAAGCCGCAGCGCCGGCTGACGGCCCTCGGCGTGAAACGCGGCGCGCTCGTCGGCGGTCAGGTCACGCTCGAAGTTGTCATAGCCCATCTTGGGGTCACGACCTGCGGCGACGTTCCGCGCTTCCATTTCCTCGGGCGTGACAAACGATTCGTACAGGTGTCCCGACGCGAGAAGCGAATCGATGATCTCTTGATAAATCGCGGAGCGCTGGGACTGGCGATACGGCTCGTGGGGTCCGCCCGTGACCACGCCCTCGTCCCAGTCGAGACCGAGCCAACTCAGGGCATCCAACAGTTGCTCGTACGACTCTTCCGAGTCACGTTCGGCGTCGGTGTCTTCGATGCGGAAAATGAACGTTCCACCAACGTGACGGGCGTAGGCCCAGTTGAACAGGCAGGTTCGAATGAGCCCGACGTGCGGTGTGCCCGTTGGTGACGGGCAAAAACGAACGCGGATGTCGCTGCCCATGGCAGTGGAGAACGGAGTCTTCATATCGTTGTCAGTCTATTCCGCGGATTCGCGGGACCGCAGGGTGACAATCAGGGCAATCAAGGCACCCGCAGAGGCCACGAAAGCGAGCGCTGCGAACGATAGCCCCGAATAGCCCAGCGCCGTGACCGCGGGACCGGCGAGGACCCCAGCCAAAGCCCCGGATGCGCTCATGGCCGCGTCACTTCGACCCTGAATCGTGAGGCGCTTCGGTCCTTGCGAGAGTTCGCCGACAAGGGCACTGCCCGCCACTGTGTTGGCACTCCAGCCAAGGCCGAGGAGGACGAGCCCAATTGTCACCATGGTGGGGTTTGTCGAAAAGAAGGCCGTCAGTGCGAGGCTGATTGCCAAGACCGCCTGACCAAAGATCAGCACCGGGACACGCCCCACCCTGTCGCTGAGAATTCCGAACACCGGCGACAGTGCATACATGCCGGCGACGTGCAACGAAATGACGAAACTGGCTTCGCCAACGCTCGCACCGTCGTGAACGAGGTGAATGGGCGTCATCGCCATGACGGCCACCATGGTGGCGTGACCGAGTCCGATTACCGCGATGGCGAACGGGACCGAGCGCGACAGTTTTGCTGCCGCGGTTGCTGCCGTTCGCGTGACGGTCATCGTGGGAACGTTGGGACCAATCCCCCGCCAGTACATGGACGCGGCGGACAGTTGGGCGGCGACGGTGAAGATAAAGGGTCCCGTCAATTCGGGCATTCCGAGCGCGTCGCCAAGAACGACACCGATGCCGTTGAGGTTTGGCCCAATAATCGCTCCGACGGTCGTCGCCCAGACCACCATGGACAAGTCGCGCCCGCGATTTTCCGCCGAGGAATAATCCGTGACGGCGAATCGCGCCTGCAGGTTCACGGCACCACCGACGCCGAGGCCCAAGAGTCCGAGAAGCACGAGCGGCAACGACATGAGCCCACCCGCGACGATGATGAGTGTGGCACCGAGAATGGCGATGGACGCACCCATGGTCAGCGCGAGCCGCCGGCCTCGTTGCATCGCGACCCGTGCCAGTGGAATTGCGGCGACCGCGGAACCCAGCGTCGACATCGTCGCCGCGAGCCCGGCTGCGGAGTCACCGCCGGCGATGTGCGCGGCAAGTAGCGAGCCAACCGAGATCGCAGACCCCAGACCGATGCCCGCGAAGACCTGCCCCGCGATGAGCGCCCGACGAATGCGACGGACGTCGTCGACCGTGCCAGGCATCAGGAAACGCGGTCGTCGCGGTTTTTGGCTGGGTTCGAGAGCGTCCCGATGCCGTCAATCGTGATCTCGACAGTTTGTCCGTCGACGAACCCACCGAGCCCAGCGGGTGTTCCCGTGCAGATGATGTCGCCGGGGTACAGGGTGAAGGCGTTCGACACAAACGCAATAATCTCGGGAACCTTGTGAGTCATGTCGCCGGTGAAGCCGTGTCGGCGCACCTCACCGTCAACGCGGGTCGTGATCTCGTTGTGCGCGAACGGGTCGAATTCTGTCTCGATCCACGGACCGACGGGACAGAACGTATCGAATCCCTTGGCGCGCGCCCACTGACCATCGGCAAACATGACGTCTCGAGCGGACACATCGTTGGCGATCGTGTATCCAAAGACGACGTCGGCCCAGTTCTTTTCGGGGATGCGATGCGCAACAGACCCGATGACAATCGCAAGTTCGCCCTCGTGAACGATTCGTCCCTCGACGGGGGGCAGAATGATGTCCTCGCCTGGGCCAATAACCGTTGTCGGCGGCTTGAGGAATATGAGCGGCGTCTGAGGACCGTCGTGATGCATCTCTGCCGCGTGTTCGGCAAAATTCATCCCGACACAAATCACCTTGGAGGGCGCCACCGGCGCCAATAGCGTGATGTCGGACAGCGCGACGGTGTCGCTCGTCGTCGTGATTCCATCGTGAATCGGGTCACCCTCGACCAGAGTGACGACGTCCCCGTCAATCACTCCGTAGCGGGGTTCCCCGTCATGGCTAAACCGCACGACCTTCACAGGCTCAGCCTATCCCCGTCGCGCCTATTCGTTCTGGCGCTTGAGGCGTGACGCAGCCCGCGCACGCAGGTTTTGCTCGAGTTCGACCTTGCGAATACGAACCTTTGCAGGCGTCACCTCGACACACTCGTCTTCGCGCGCGAATTCGAGACACTCCTCGAGCGTCATGTCGCGAGGCGGCGTCATCTTCTCGAGGATTTCCGACGTCGATGAACGAATGTTGTTGAGTTGCTTTTCTTTCGTCACGTTGACGTCCATGTCATCGGCGCGCGCGTTCTCTCCGACGACCATGCCCTCGTAAACCTCGTCACCGGGCTGAACGAAGAACGCCATGCGCTCTTGCAGGGCCATCATGGCGAACGGCGTCGCGACACCCTGACGGTCCGACACGATCGAACCGTTCTGACGAGTGATGATCTGACCGGCCCACGGGCCGTATCCGTGCGCGATGGCGTTGGCGATGCCGGTACCGCGCGAAATCGTCAGAAATTCGGTGCGGAAACCGATGAGTCCACGCGACGGAACGATGAACTCCATGCGGACCCAGCCGGTTCCGTGGTTCGTCATCCCCTCCATTCGACCCTTACGAGCGGCAAGAAGCTGCGTAATCGCACCGAGGTATTCCTCCGGGGCATCCACGGTGAGGTGCTCGAACGGCTCGTGTGTCGCACCGTTGACCTTCTTGGTGACAACCTGTGGCTTTCCGACGGTGAGTTCGAACCCTTCGCGTCGCATGTTCTCGACGAGAATCGCCAACGCGAGTTCACCTCGACCCTGGATTTCCCAGGCGTCGGGCCGGCCAATGTCGACGAGTCGAACCGAGACGTTACCGATGAGTTCCCGGTCGAGACGGTCCTTGACCATGCGTCCCGTGAGCTTGTGGCCCTTGACCTTGCCGACCAGCGGCGAGGTGTTGGTTCCGATGGTCATCGAGATCGCAGGATCGTCCACCGTGATGACGGGAAGCGCGCGTGGGTCGTTCATGTCGGCGATGGTCTCGCCGATGGTGATGTTCTCAAAACCAGCAACCGCGACGATGTCACCAGCCGACGCCGACTCGGCGGGGACGCGCTCGAGTGCTTTGGTGGCGAGCAATTCCGTGATGCGAACGTTTTCAACGGTTCCGTCGTGCTTCATCCACGCAACGGTCTGGCCCTTTTTGAGCTCGCCGTGGAAAATACGGAGAAGCGCGATACGCCCGAGGAACGGCGATGCGTCAAGGTTGGTGACATGAGCCTGCAACGGGTGGTCGGTGTCGTGCGTCGGCGCGGGTATGTGTTTGAGAATCGCGTCGAACAGTGGCTCGAGGTCGTCGTTGTCGGGAAGCGAGCCGTCCGCAGGGCGGTTCCACGATGCGGCGCCATTACGACCCGATGCGTAGACGATGGGCAGGTCGAGGATGCCGTCGAGGTCGAGGTCGGGGACATCGTCGTGCAGGTCCGAAGCGAGACCGAGAAGAAGGTCCTGTGACTCGTGAACGACCTCGTCGATTCGCGCGTCGGGGCGGTCGGTCTTGTTGACGAGAAGAATGACGGGGAGCTTCGCCTCGAGCGCCTTGCGCAGAACGAAACGGGTTTGGGGAAGCGGGCCCTCACTCGCGTCGACGAGCAGGACGACACCGTCGACCATCGACAGTCCGCGTTCGACCTCGCCACCGAAGTCGGCGTGGCCGGGGGTGTCGATGACGTTAATCGTGATGGGACCGTTTGTCGCGTGCTTTCCGGAATACGACACCGCGGTGTTCTTCGCGAGAATCGTGATTCCCTTTTCGCGTTCAAGGTCGTTCGAGTCCATGACGCGGTCCTCGACCGAACCGTGCGCCGCGAACGAACCGGTCTGCCGAAGCATCGCGTCGACAAGAGTGGTCTTGCCGTGGTCAACGTGAGCGACGATCGCCACATTTCGAAGATCGTTGCGTGTGGCAATTGCCATGATGAAATCCTTTAGGTAGTGGTGCGCGCACGTCGACGCACGCGTTGTTCCTCTGGATCCGGAACGGGCACGGCGGCGATGAGCCTCTTTGTGTAGGGGTCTTGCGGGTTACGCAGAATCTGATCCGTCGAACCCTGCTCTACGATTTTACCGTTATGCATGACCGCAATTCGGTCACTGAGCATATCGATGACCGCGAGGTCGTGCGAGATGAACAAAATCGCAAACTTTTGCACCTTTTGAATGGTCGTGAGAAGGTCCAAAACGCGGGCCTGTACGGAAACATCGAGCGCGGAGGTCGGTTCGTCCGCCACCAAAATCGCGGGGTTGAGGGCGAGAGCACGGGCGATGCCGACACGCTGACGCTGTCCCCCCGAGAGCTCGTGGGGGTATCGGTTGCGGTAGGTGCGCGGCAGTTCGACCATGTCGAGCAAGTCCTCGACGCGGGCCGAAATCTGCTCAGAACTGTGCCCGCCATTGAGCACGAGCGGTTCGCCGATACTCTGACCGATGGGCCAACGGGGGTTGAGTGACGAGCCGGGGTCTTGGAACACGATCCCGATTTGGCGACGAACCTCGCGCAGGTCTTTCACCGACACGTTGACCATGTCCTGTCCGGCCACAGTGATAGCGCCGCGCGACACGGGCAACAGCCCGACGACCGCCCGGCCGATTGTGGTTTTGCCCGATCCCGACTCACCGACGAGTCCGAGCACTTCACCGGGGTAAATATCAATCGACACGTCTTCGGCTGCACGGAACGCCGCGACGCGCCCGCGCTTCGGGTAGGTGATATCGACGTTCTTCAACGAGAGCACCGGGGTTTCCCCCTTGTGCGAGGCTGCCTTTTTTCCGGACGCTGCGCCGGTGCCGAGGTGCGGGACGGCTGCGAGAAGTTCCTGGGTATAGGCGACCTTGGCGTGTTTGTAAATGTCAATGACCGAACCGGATTCGACGACGCGTCCACTCTTCATCACAAGAACGTGGTCGGCCATGTCGGCGACGACGCCCATGTCGTGGGTAATGAGAATGATGCCGGTGCCGAGTCGCTCGTTGAGCGATCGAAGCAGGTCGAGAATTTCTGCCTGAATCGTGACGTCGAGAGCCGTGGTCGGCTCGTCGGCGATGAGCACTTTGGGGTCACACGAAATCGATTGCGCGATCATCGCGCGCTGGCGCTGACCACCCGATAACTGGTGCGGGTACGAATCGAAGGCTTTCTGTGGGTCGGGCAATTCGACGAGGCCGAGCAATTCGATGGCCCTCGCCTTAGCCGCGGCCCGCGAGAGTTTCGGGGAGTGCACCTTGAGTGCTTCGACAATCTGAAACCCGATCGTGTACACCGGGTTCATCGCCGTCATCGGCTCTTGAAAAATCACCGCGATTTCACTGCCGCGAATCGCACGAATACGTTCGGGGGTCGCGGTGAGCGTGTCTTCTCCACTGAGAAGAACCCGTCCCGTCGCGCGACCGTTCGCGGGCAGAAGTCCGAGCAACGACATCGATGAAGCCGACTTCCCCGAGCCCGATTCGCCGACGATTGCAAGGACTTCACCCGCGCGCACCGAATAGCTCAAATCTTCGGCGGCCATCACCCATTCGCCGTCAACCCAAAAGTCCACGCCGAGTTTTTGTGCTTCGATTACTACTGGGTTCGCGCTCATCGAGTCGCCTCCATGACACCATTGAGAGCATGACGACGTTCGTGTCCCGCTCCGGTCGAGTATTGGCCGTCGTCTTTATTCTTATCTTCAGTGGCGCCGCAGCAACCACCGCCGCAACAGGCGACATTGTCGACGCCCTGCGCGGAGTAAGCGTTACCGCATTCCTTGCACTGGCCATCTACGCAACATTCTGGCGACCCCGACTCGTTATCCGCGAAACCGGAGTCAACGTCCGCAACATCGTCTCGACTCACGAAATCGAGTGGGGTGCGATCGAGCGCATCGACACCAAGTGGGGACTGACGCTCTTCCTCAAAAATCGCCGCATCTCGGTCTGGGCCGCACCCGCACCCAGTCGCTACGCCGCCATGATCGCCAGTCGCGACCAGGGGCAACACCTGCCCGAGACCACCTACCTCGCGGGAACTGTTCGCCCCGGCGATCTGGTCACCAGCGACTCGGGTGGAGCAGCAGCTCTCGTTCGCCGGCACTGGGAGCGCCGTACGAATGACAGCGCTCGCGTTGAGTCTCGCGTGAACGTTCAACTCATCGTCGCGTTGTGCGTTCTGGCCGCCGCCGCAGCAGCCGCCCTGGCCTTCTGACGTCGACTCGGTCATTATTTGCCCCAGCCCGTCAGCTCACGGAATTGACGCGACAGGCTCATCGATTTGGGCATGTTGCGCTGACGCGGGTCGAATGCGTCGCGCAATCCGTCACCGATGAAGTTGATGCACAGCGCCACGGCGACGATGAAGAAGCCGGGCCACCAGAACAACCACGGCCGTGTCTTGAAGGCCTCGTTGTACTGAGAAATGATTTGACCCAACGAGATGTCCGGAGGGGTGATTCCGAACCCGAGGAAGGACAGTGCGGTTTCGGTGAGAATCGCCGCGCTCAT
>CALPQP020000011.1 GCA_943325745.2 Gulosibacter massiliensis | reverse complement strand
GTGAGTGGCGTTGGCGCGCTCGGATGCCTCTTTCTGGCTGAGGAGTCGCATGTGTTCGTCCCCGAACCCCCACAAGTTCCACCCAGATACCTCGTTGCGCGAGCGGACGAGTTGGGCTGCATTTCGGGCGAGCGAGACGTAACCGCCCTGCTTCCAGTCGCAGTCGATTTTTTCCGCAGCGATAATCGCACCCATTTCGGCAACGGATGCGTTCATCGCTCGTTGCAGTCTGACGGCCTCGTCTCGAGACGACAGGCTCGCAATCTTTTTCATTGACGCGGGGAACAACGCCGAGCACCAACCGCCGTTACGGCCAGAGGCCCCAAAACCGACTTCCTCCGCTTCGCAGATAACCACCGCGAGAGAAGGGTTCTGTTTGAGCAGGAAATAAGCGGTCCATAATCCGGTGTAACCCGCGCCAACAATGGCGACATCAGCCGAGATGTCGCCCTTCAGCGGCGTCGCTGTGAAGAGTACGAGCGACGGGTCATCGTGCCACAGCGAAAGGGGTTGGCTGGGCGCACCGAGAGTATTCACGCCTCTCAGTATCCTGTGGGTGAACAGTTAAGTCGACTTAACAAATCAAGGTTCAACAGATCGTTTTTCATACACAACAAGGATTGGGAATCGTGAACTCGACGGTCGATGACTGGTAGTTGACGATGTTGACCGGTTGCGAAAAATTTGTCTACCGGTCTAACCCCAATTCGATGTGATCAGTGAGTTGGCTGGGCGTACCAAATCGGTGCGCGGTGATGCTGACCGCCTGTTCGCGAAGGAACGGAAGCATTTCGATTCTGCCGGCGGTTACAACCGATCCAGACCAGATTGCGAGGTCGGGACGCCCACCCGTCGCCAGCGTGATCGCTGCGGGTGACCCTCCGACGAGCCGAATACGCCGCCCCGAGAGTTCCTTTTCGCGATGACCGAGGTCCTCGTGCCATTCATGCTCGGTTTGGATTTCAACTGAGACTCCCAGGTCGCCCAACGCTCGAACGATTTCGGTTTCGAGCCACGCCGACGCTGACACCACAGGGTTATTCCCCGCGCGGAAAGCCGCAAGGAGCACCCGCAATAATTCGGTGGGCTTGGCGCCATCCGAGAATCGCACGATCACAGGGGTGGGGATTGGTCGGTATCGGAACACGTTGCGTTCGACACCAACGTTGGATACGTCTCGCGCTGTCCCGAATTCGGTCTGCCACGCGCGCTCGTCGAGACGGGCGGCGCGCGCAAGCCAGGCCCGTCCGGACGCGGTGACCGTGTCGAACTCGGGAAGAGCGGCAAGGAATGCCTGGACCCGGTCGACCGTGAGATGCGCTCCGCGCGCCCGGGTGTCGGCGTCCGTCCACGAACCGAGCCCAAACAGGTAATTCGGCCCGCCCGCCTTTGACCCAGCGCCGACAGCAGATTTCTTCCAACCACCGAACGGCTGGCGTTGCACGATGGCACCGGTAGTTCCTCGGTTAACGTAGAGGTTTCCTCCGTCGACACGGTCGAGCCAGGTCTCGATTTCGACCGAATCGAGCGAATGCAGTCCCGACGTGAGACCGTAATCGATGTCGTTCACCATTTCGATTGCCTCGTCCATGGTGTTGGCGGTCATGACGCCGAGTACCGGACCAAAGTATTCGGTGAGGTGAAACTCGCTTCCCGCGGCGACGCCGTTGCGAACTCCGGGCGACCACAACCGGCCGGATTTGTCGAGCATCGTGGGTTCGACCAACCACGATTCGCCTGACCCGAGAGTCGTCAGCGCGGCCAGCAGTTTCCCGTCCGCCGGGCCGATGATCGGTCCCATCTGGGTCGTCGGGTTCGACGGATAACCGACTTTCAAGCTCGCCACACCATCGACAAGTTGATTGCGGAAACGGGCAGAGGTTGCGACCGACCCGACCAGGATCACGAGCGACGCCGCGGAACACTTTTGCCCAGCATGACCGAATGCCGAGTAAATCACGTCCTTGGCCGCGAGGTCGAGGTCGGCGCTTGGGGTGACGATGATCGCGTTCTTGCCGCTCGTTTCAGCGAGAAGCGGCAGGTCGTGGCGAAGGCCACGGAACGCCTCGGCCGTCTCGTAGCCTCCCGTCAGGATGACGCGCTCGACGCGCGGGTCGGAAACCAACGTTGACCCCAGTGACCGGTCGGCGAACGCGACGAACTGCAACGCGTCTTTCGGGACACCCGCCGCCCACAGCGCCTCGACCATGACCGCGCCGCTGCGTCGGGCTTGGGTCGCGGGCTTGATGATCACGGACGAGCCGGCCGCGAGCGCCGCAAGGGTCGACCCAGCCGGAATCGCGACCGGGAAGTTCCACGGTGGGGTCACGACCGTCAGTCGCGCCGGCGTGAACTTCGCACCTTCCATGCCCTCGAGCGCTTTCGCGCTTTCGGCGTAGTAGTGGGCGAAGTCGATCGCCTCGGTGACCTCGGGGTCGGATTGGTCGAGGGTCTTTCCCGTCTCGTGGGCCATGATTTCCATGAGCTCGGCCCGACGAGCTTCGAGCGCTTCCCCCGCCTTGTGAAGGATGGCCGCCCGCTTGGCCGCGGGGAGCCTGCTCCACGCCGCACCTTTCGTCATTGCCCGAGCGATCATGGCGTCGAGTTGTTTCGCTGTCGTGACGAGGTTTGCCGTGACGGTCTTTTTTCCCGCCGTCGACTTCTCGATCCGCGCGATGATCGCAGCGCCCCATTCGCGGTTGGCGGCGATGGCAGGGTCTGTATCGGCGGCGTTGCGGAACGAGTCGGTCGGCATCGGCGTGTGTTTCTTTCGGCGGTCCTGGACACGGTTCGACGCGGGGATTTTGGTGTCGAGGGCCGCAAGAGACGCGAGAAAGCGCTCCTTTTCCCGCTCGAACAGGGCCTCATTTTTGGACAGTTCGAAAACCGCCGACATGAAGTTGTCCTGGCTCGCGCCTTCTTCGAGACGTCGAATCAAGTATGCGATGGCGACGTCGAATTCGGCGGGGTGAACGACGGGCGTGTATAACAGCAGTCCGCCGACATCGCGTTTGACTGCTTCGGCTTGGCCGGGGGCCATCCCGAGGAGCATCTCGAATTCGATTCCCGATTGAACCCCCCGCTTCTGCGCGAGGAGCCATGAATAAGCAACTTCGAACAGGTTGTGGCCGGCAACGCCGATACGCACATTCTCGATCCGCGCCGGGTCGAGGGCGTAGTTGATGACCCGCTTGTAGTTCGTGTCACTCTCTTGTTTCGTCGACCACGTCGCGAGCGGCCAATCGTGCACGGCGGATTCGACTCGTTCCATCGGCAGGTTGGCACCCTTGACGATGCGGACCTTAATTCCCGAGCCACCCCGGGCTCGGCGGGCAGCCGACCATTTTTGCAGATGCATCATTGCCGCGAGCGCATCGGGCAAATATGCCTGCAAAACAATTCCGGCCTCGAGCCTGGCGAACTCGGTTCGGTCCAAGATTTGGGTGAAGACCGCAATCGTGATGTCGAGATCCTTGAATTCCTCCATGTCGAGGTTGATGAAGGTCTTTGACTTACCCTTGGCCGCGAGTTTGTAAAGGGGCAACAAGCGCTCGACGACGTGCGCGATGTTCTGTTCGTAGGACCAGGGCGAATGCGGCGCAACCGTCGCCGACACCTTGATTGACACGTAATCGACATCGTCGCGTTCGATGAGAGCAGTCGTTCCCGCGAGGCGCTTCGCCGCTTCCCGTTCACCGAGCACGGCCTCGCCTAGAAGATTGATGTTGAGTCGGACGCCCGGCTTTTTCTGTTTCGAAATAACGGAACCGAGTTTCGAAGGGGTCGCGTCGACAATGAGATGCCCGACCATTTTTCGCAAAACGAATCGGGCAATCGGGATGACGACCCCTGGAAGCAGGGGGGCAAACAATCCCCCGAGTCGAACAGCGGCGCGCATGTAGGCCGGCAAAAACTCGGGGACGCTCGGTGCGATGTCGCGCAACTTCTCGGCGGCGACCCTCAGGTCTTCGGGACGGATGACACCGTCGACGAAACCAACGGTAAACGCGAGACCGTTCGGGTCTTTGAGCACACCAGCTAGTCGGGTCGCGCTGACATCCACTGGGAACTTTTCCGCCGCGGTCAACCAGTGTCGAACGAGTTCAATGGTCGCGCTGGCGAGATTGTCGGAAGGGGTGACTTTCGTCATAGTCCCAAGTTTGCCGTTAAAACACGTTTAGCAAAATGCCTAGCTAAATCGGCAACAAAGGCATGTGCGCGACCGCGGCCTTTGCCTCGTTCGGGATAATGAGAGACATGATCGGACTCGGCACACTCATCAACATTGGGACAATTGTCGCCGGCTCTGCCATCGGCGTCGCCATCGGTTCCAAACTCCCCGAGCGCACTAACCGCGTCGTCACCGATGCGCTCGGTCTCATCACGCTAGTGATGGGCGGACTGAATCTTGCCGCTCTTGGCGATGCCGAACTCGTTGTGGCTGTCGGTCCCGCGGCGCCTTTCCTCATCATTGTTGGCGCACTCCTCATTGGAAGCATCATCGGTTCGCTCGTCGGAATCGAAGCCCGCCTCGAGACCTTCGGGTCATTTCTCCACGCCAAGGTCGGCGCGAAGTCGGGTGTCCCGACTAACTCTGCCCGAGAAAGATTCATTCAGGGTTTCGTTGACGCCTCACTCATTTTTGCGATCGGACCACTGGCAATTCTTGGTGCGTTCAGCGACGGTATGGGGCAGGGAATCGACCAGCTCGTGCTCAAGTCCATCCTCGATGGATTCGCGTCGATCGCCTTCGCTGCGTCGCTCGGGTGGGGAGTCGCGTTCGCCGCTCTTCCCGTCGGAATCTGGCAGGGCGTTTTGACGCTCGCGGCCTTTGCCCTCGGCTCAGTTCTGCCTGGGGCGTCCATTGCCGCCCTCACGGCGACCGGCGGTGTTTTGCTGCTGGGCGTCGGGTTGCGCCTGTTGAACATACGCGCGGTGTCTGTTGCCGACATGTTGCCCGCGCTCGTCGTCGCTCCCCTCCTCACGAGCGTCGTAGCGAGCATCGTCGGCGCATAACGAATGCCAACGGTGGTAACGTTTGCCTCATTCTGGAACGTTCCAGAGACTCATCGCGGAGGCCGTCAATGAAGGCGCAATCACTGCTCATCGGAGGGCAATGGGTTGACGCCAAAGACCGCGAACGCGAAGACGTCACGTCCCCATTCAACGGCGACGTCGTCGGGAACGTCGCCCTCGCTCGACCGGCTGACGCGGAACGGGCAATTGACACGGCTGTCATCGGATTCGAGACGTGGCGACGGACTCCCGCCCACGCCCGATTCGCGATTTTGACCAAAGCCGCTGCGCTCGCCGATGAGCGCGCCGAAGAAATCGCGCAGATCATGTCTCGCGAGAACGGGAAGTCAATTCTCGAAGCGCGCGGAGAAGCCTCCCGATCGGGAGACATCATTCGGCTGTCCGCCTTCGAGGGTTCGCAGTTGTACGGCGATTCGTTGCCCCTTGACGCGAACAATGGGACGGGTTTCGACAAGATTGGCTTCACAATCCACCAGCCGGTTGGGGTCATCGTCGCGATTTCGCCGTTCAACTACCCTGCGCTCTTGGTTCTGCACAAAATTGCTCCTGCCCTCGCGGCGGGGAACGCCGTCGTTCTCAAGCCAGCACGCGCCACCCCGTTAACCGCGTTGGCGGTCGCGCAGTGTTTTGTCGATGCGGGACTGCCCGATGGCGTGCTCAATGTCGTGACCGGTGGCGGCTCCGATGTCGGCGACGCGCTAGTTCGCGACCGTCGCGTGCGCAAGATTTCGTTCACGGGATCGACGAGCGTTGGCGAGCACATTGCCTCGATCGCCGGTGTGAAGAAGTTGTCCCTCGAACTCGGCGCTTCTGGACCGGTCATTGTGCTGGACGATGCCGACATCGACGCCGCGACCACGTCTATCGCGCTCGGCGGATACATCAACGCCGGACAGGTCTGCATCTCGGCACAACGCATCATCGTTCACGAAAAAATCGTTGATGATTTTCTCGCGTCGCTCACCCCCAAGGTCGAGGCGATTCGAGTCGGCGACCCATTCGGTGACGGAATCACCGTCGGCAGCATGATTTCGCGGACCGAAGCCGACCGTGTCACCGAATCCATTCGTGTGGCCGTGTCGGCCGGCGCTCGTCTTGTCACCGGCGGTGAACAGGACGGAAGCGTGATTCAACCGGCAATCGTTGCCGACGTCGACCCCTACTCACCATTTGCGCAGGACGAACTGTTCGGACCGGCCGTGGCCGTCAGCACCGCTCGAGATGTCCAACACGCCATCGAACTCGCGAACTCCACCGCATACGGGCTCGGGGCGGGCGTGTTCACGAACAACATGTCGAACACAATCCGCGCTATCCGAGAGATCGAATCCGGCGTCGTCCACATCAACTGGACTCAACTCTGGCGAGCCGACCTGATGCCATATGGCGGTTTCAAATCGAGCGGAATTGGAAAAGAAGGACCGCGCTCGGCTATTGCCGAAATGACCGAAATCAAGACCGTGATCATGCACGGAACTCCCTGGACAAACAACTAAGGACACCCATGGCACACGCACGAAAAACCATTCGGCTCACCGTCGCCCAGGCGATTGTCAAATACATCGCAGCACAGTATTCCGTTGCCGACGGCGTGCGCGAGAGGTTCATCCCGGCAGCGTTGGGAATTTTCGGACACGGTAACGTCGCCGGTCTTGGGCAGGCGCTCGACGAATTCAACGACGATCTTCCCTTCATTCAGGGTCGAAACGAGCAAGCTCTCGCCCACGCTGCCATTGCCTTCGCCAAGGCGAAGCGTCGTCGCCAGGCAATGGCCGTGACGGCTTCGATTGGTCCCGGCGCACTGAATATGGTGACCGCCGCGGGACTCGCGACGGTCAACCGACTCCCCGTGCTCTTGCTTCCCGGAGACACCTATGCCACGCGCCGTCAGGGGCCCGTCCTTCAGCAGATCGAAGACCCCAGCGCGCCCGACGTTACCGCGAACGACGCGTTCCGACCCGTATCGCGATTCTTCGACCGAATAACGCGCCCCGAGCAGCTTCTGACGGCGTTACCGCAAGCGTTCCGCGTCCTCGCGAACCCGGTCGAAACCGGTGCCGTGGTGATCGCTCTTCCGCAGGACATCCAGTCACACGCCCATGACTACCCGGTCGAGTTCTTCGAACCGCACGATTGGAAGATTCGTCGCCCTCAACCCGACGCCGACGACGTGCGTAAGGTCGCAGAGATTCTGCGCTCGGCGACCAAGCCCCTCATCATCGCCGGCGGTGGTGTGATTTATTCCGACGCGACGGCTGAACTCGAGGCACTGGCGAAGGCATCGGGCATTCCCGTCGCCGAGACGTTTGGTGGCAAGGGCGCCATTCAGAACCCTGGCCCATGGCACGTCTGGGGAGTCGGACTCGAGGGTTCACCCGAAACAAACCGTCTCGTCGAGCAAGCGGACGTGATTCTGCACGTCGGCACCCGATTGACCGACTTTGCGACGGCGTCTCAGTCATTGTTCCAGAACCCCAAGGTTCGATTTGTGAGCCTCAACGTCAGCGAATTTGACGGAGTCAAGCAGGGGGCTGCCACGATTGTCGCGGACGCCAAGGTCGGGCTCGCCGCCCTCACCGCCGAAGTGGCGGGGTACCAGGTGCCGGCAGAGTGGACAGCGGAAATCGCCGAACGCCAGTCGCGCTGGGTCGCGATGCGCGCCGCCGCGATTGATCCCGACGTGTTGTTCCCGAAGACCGCGGAACACGACCCCGACGGAACCGACGCGATCATCACTCAGGGACAGATGCTCGGAGTCATGCAAGAGCACGCGCGTGCCGGCGACATCCTCATCGCGGGCGCCGGAGGTCCTCCCGGTGACGTCCAAAAGGTGTGGGACGCGACGAACGGGCGCTTCGCCCATCTCGAGTTTGGATTCTCGTGCATGGGATACGAATTGCCCGCCGCCATCGGGGTTCGATTCGCCGAACCAGATCCCGCTCACCGCGTCATGACGTTTATCGGAGACGGAACGTTCCTTATGGCGCCAACCGAACTCGTCACGGCAGCTCAAGAAGGCCTCCCGCTGACCATCGTCATCGCAGAGAACCACGGTTATCAGGTGATCCGACGTCTTCAGATGTGGCGCGTCGGCCACCACTACGGAAATGAGTTCCGATATCGCGACCCAGCGAAGAACGTCGTCAACCAGGTCGAATCCAAAAACAGCGCGGGACGCCTAGAGGGCGGATACCTTGACGTCGACCTCGTTTCGGTTGCCCGCGGACTCGGCGCTCACGCGCTTCGAGTTCGGACCGCTGACGAGTTCCGCGCCGCGCTCAACGACACCCGTGAAAACCCAGGACCCGTCGTCATCGTCGTCGCCACGATTCCCCACGCAAACCTGCCCGCTTCCGAGGTCTGGTGGGATGTCGCTCCCGCCGAGGTGTCTGACCAGCCGTGGCTCACCGCCGTTCGCGAGGACTACGCGGCGGGGCTCGCCAACCAGCGATGGCACGGATAATCGCATGACAACACCGCTGAACCACGGTCTACTTCGCGAGCGCCTGCACGGGCCCGATGTCACCGTCGGCGTTTTCGCGGGGCTGGGCTCTGTCCTCGCCGCCGAGGTCGCCGCCGCGAGCGGTGTCGACTGGGTGCTCGTGGACTGCGAACACGGTGCCGCTGGCGACGACATCGTGTCGCCGACCGTCGCCGCAACCGGCGCGTACGGGGTACCGACCCTGGTTCGCGCCGAATCCGGCGAGCGAATCCGAATTGGGCGCGCGCTGGACGCGGGAGCGGCCGGTGTGATGATTCCCCGCCTGACAAGCGCTGATGAGGTTCGTGCCGCCATCAGCCACTTCTTTTACCCGCCACGCGGGGATCGCGGTGTTGCCACGTACAACCGTGCGAATCAGTGGGGGGCCGAGATCTCGGCACTCGACGGCGCCGTGCACGCGTGCGCGATGATCCAAATCGAGACTCGTGGCGCCCTCGACGACGTCGACGAGATTGCGGCGATTGACGGGGTCGACATGCTCTTTGTCGGCCCACTAGACCTCAGCTATTCGCTCGGGATTCCTCGGCAATACGACCACCCCGACTTTCTCGCCGCGCTCGACTCGGTGCTTGCCGCTGCGAATCGCGCCGGGATTGCCGCCGGGATCCTCGCCCCCGACGCCGAGACCGCGCAGCGGCACATCGACCGGGGCTTTCGTTTCATCGCCGTGTCGTCCGACTCAGTTCTCTTGTCCGCCGCAATTCGCCAGAACGTCACCGCTCTGAAAGGAAACACCCCATGACCGCCTTCCCCCGCACCGAAATCGGCGTCGGACTCATCAGTGTCGGTTGGATGGGCAAGGTCCACAGTCGCGCCTACAGCGCCGTTCCAGTCGTGTATCCCGAGCTGGGCATCGTCCCCAAACTCATCATCGCTGCGGACACCGAGCCGTCGCGCGCCGAATATGCCAAGGATGTCCTCGGCTATGCGGAATCGACCCTCGACTATCGCGAGGTGCTCGCTCACCCCGATGTCGACGTCGTGTCGATCTGCGCACCGAACTTCCTCCACGCCGAAATCGGAATCGCCGCGGCGAAGGCGGGCAAAGCGTTCTGGATTGAAAAACCCGTCGGTCGAGGTGCGGAAGAAACGCGCGCTGTTGAAGCGGCCGCGAACGAGGCTGGAGTCGTTTCGAGCATCGGATTCAACTACCGCCATGCCCCGGCTATCGAAAAAGCCAAGCAGATGATCGCCGGGGGCATGCTCGGTCGCATCACGAACATTCGCGGCACCTTCTTTGCCGACTATTCATCCGAGCCCAACGGCGCTCTGTCGTGGCGTTTCACCCGCGCTCTTGCGGGAAGCGGGGTTCTGGGTGACCTCATGGGACACCTCGTCGACCTCATGCAGTACATCGTCGGTCCCATCTCTGATGTATCTGCTCTGACCTCGACGATCCACACTCAGCGTCCGATTCAACAGATGGGCACGGGCACGCATTTCGATGTGATTGAGGGAGGCGAGCTGGGTGACGTCGAGAACGAGGACTACGCCGCGATGCTCGTTCGTTTCGCCGGAAATGCCGTTGCGGCGGGTGCGGTCGGAACCCTCGAGGCGTCCCGCGTCGCGGTCGGTCCTCGCGCCTCATACAACATCGAGATTTACGGGACCGAGGGCTCGCTCAAATGGGACTTCGAACGCTTGAACGAGTTCGACGTGGCAATCGGTCGGTCGGGAGAACTGCTCGGGTACCAGCGAGTGATGACGGGATTGCCCTTCGGAGATTTCGCCCACTTCCAACCCGGTCCCGGCATGGGTCTCGGGTTCGACGACCTCAAGATCATCGAGGCACGCAAGTTCCTCGAGTCCTACGTCGGACGCAACCACGTCAACTCGAACATTCACGATGCGGTTGCCGCGGCCCAGGTAATCGATGCCGCCGAACGTTCTGCCGAGAGCGGCGAGTGGGTTCACCTCGAGCCGGTTGCGGGCGTCACCGCCGCGATCCGATAAGAGCCGACATGTCGGTCGTTGTCGCTCTCGGTCCCGTTGATCGACCCATCGTCGAAAAACACCTCGGAGTTGACCACGTCCTCGTTTCGGACCCATCCGCTGCCGACCTGGCCGTGGCGGAAGGTGCGATTGTTCGCGGGAATGTAACCGTTGACCGAGCCCTGTTCGATGCGATGCCGCAACTTCGCGTGTTGGCCCGAACCGGCGTTGGCACCGAACTGGTCGACCTTGATGTCGCGCGCGAACGCTCGATTCCCGTTGTCATCACACCGGGCAGCAACACGAATTCGGTCGCCGAGGGCGCACTCGCGATGATGTTGCACCTGACCAAGAACCTCGCGGGGATGTCCGAACTCGTTCGGGACGGGCGATGGGATCAACGCGACAACTTCCCGCTCGGAGACATCGACGGGTCGACCGTCGGCATCGTCGGTTGGGGTCGAATCGGCCAGCGTCTCGGGGCGATTGCGGCCGCGCTCGGAGCAACGGTTCGGGCCTTCGACCCCGTCGCGCCGATTCCCGCCGACATCAATTGCGAGACGCTCGCCGAACTCCTCGCCGACAGCGACTTTGTGTCTCTTCACGCGCCACTCATCGAGTCGACGCGCCACATGATCGACGACACGTCACTGGCCGTTATCAAGTCGGGTGCAATCCTCATCAATTGCGGGCGAGGTCCACTCATCGACATCGACGCGGTTCACCGCGCCCTCCAGTCCGGGAAATTGGCCGGAGTCGGCCTCGACGTGTTCGATGAGGAGCCGCCCGCGAGCCACCCGATCATGAGCGACCCGCGCGTGGTGATGACGCCTCACGTAATGGGCCTCACCCAAAAAGCCGCGGCTCAAACGTACGCCGACGCAGCCGATGGCATCCGAGCGGTGCTCGAGGGGAAAACCCCGGCCGCAACCGCGTCCTGACCGACTAGTCGAGGCTTGCGAGAAGGCGGTTCGTCGAAATCAACGCTCCGCCCAGAACAGCTGGGACGC
>CALPQP020000010.1 GCA_943325745.2 Gulosibacter massiliensis | reverse complement strand
TTTCGGGAGACTTCTTCCTCGAACCGGACGAGGCGCTGGACGCGATGACCGGCGCAATCGAGGGACTTCCCGTCACCTCCGACGCGGGCGAAATCGCGCGCAGGGTTCGTGACGCACTCCCGGACGACGTCGTCATGCTCGGTGTTCATCCCGAAGCGGTCGCAACAGCGGTCCGCCGCGCGATTGCCGACGCCCGATCGTTCACAGAGTACAACTGGGAATTTCTTGCACCAGAACCACTATCGGCGGCCGAACACATGGCACTCGACCAGGTCTTGACCGAAGAGGTCGGTGCCGGCCGACGCGGGCCGACGCTGCGTTTCTGGGAGTGGAATGAAAAAGCGGTCATCATCGGATCATTCCAGTCTCTTCGCAACGAGGTCGACGTCGACGAGGCCTCCGCCCGCGGTATCGGGGTGTTTCGCCGCGTGAGCGGCGGGGGCGCAATGTTTATAGAGCCCGGAAACACCATCACCTACTCGATTTATGCACCGGCTGAACTAGTCCGCGGTATGTCATTCGCCGATTCCTACGCGTTCCTTGACGATTGGGTCCTGCAGGCACTGAACTCCATCGGAATCGCGGCAGAGTACAAACCGCTCAACGACATCGCGAGCCCATCCGGCAAGATTGGCGGAGCAGCGCAGAAGCGTTTGGGAAACGGTGCTGTGTTACACCATGTCACGATGGCCTACGACATCGATGCCAACGCGATGTTGCAGGTATTGCGAATCGGTCGAGAGAAACTGAGCGATAAGGGAGTCACGAGCGCAGCCAAGCGTGTGGACCCGATCAAGAGCCAGTCGGGGATGACGCGCACCGAGGTCATCGACACGATGGTCGAGACATTCCGAAGGCTCTACGGACTGACGGACGGGGTCATCACCGCCGACGAACGTTCGCGAGCCGCCCAGCTCGTGACAGACAAATTCCTCACCGACGAGTGGTTACGCCGAGTTCCCTAGGCTTCGAACTTGTAGCCGAGCCCGCGAATCGTCATGATGAACTTCGGATTAGCTGGGTCGGGTTCGATTTTGCTGCGGATGCGCTTCACGTGGACGTCAAGCGTCTTCGTGTCCCCGTAATAGTTCGAACCCCAGACTCGATCGATAATTTGCCCCCGCGTCAAGACTCGGTTGGTGTTGTCCATGAGGTATTCGAGCAACTCAAACTCTTTAAGCGGCAAGGTCACGGGCTGACCATTGACCGTGACCGCGTGGCGTTCGGTGTCGAGGCGAACAGGACCGGCTTCGAGGACCGATCGGCTCTCGTTCGAATCAGGCGCGACGCCGCGACGCAGAACTGCCTTGATCCGTGCAAGCAACTCGCGGGTTGAATAGGGCTTCACGACGTAGTCATCAGCGCCAATTTCCAGACCGACGACCTTGTCAACCTCAGAGTCCTTCGCGGTGACCATGATGATCGGCACATTAGATCGCGTGCGGATTTCACGACAGACGTCGACTCCGCTCATTCCCGGAAGCATCAGGTCCAACAGAATCAAATCGGGCGAATTGGTTTGCCATTGAATCAACGCCGACGGTCCATCCACGGCTTCGAGCACGTCAAACCCTTCGCGCTGGAGGATGTAGACGAGGGGTTCCCGCAGGGATTGTTCATCCTCGACTACGAGCACACTACTCATTGGTGTTCTCCTCGCTAGTGTCCACAAGCCTAGGTAGGCGAATGGTAAAAGTTGAGCCGACACCCTGCTGTGAAAAGAGGGTGACCTCACCGCGGTGACTCAGGCTGATGTGTTTCACGAGACTGAGACCGAGGCCGGTTCCGCCCGTCGTGCGGTCGCGGGATTCGTCCACGCGATAGAAACGTTCAAACACCCGGGGTTGCTCGTCGGCGGGGATACCGACTCCCTGATCCGTCACGATGATGTCGACTTGCCCCCTTCGGGTGGTGACGCCGATGCCGACCTGTTGATTTATGTCTGAATACTGAATCGCGTTCTCGAGAAGGTTTTTCACGGCTACGGTCAGCAGTTCGCCGTCACCCATGACGAGGATGTCATCGGGGAATTTGGCATTGATGTCGATGTTTTTTGCCTCCGCGATGACAACCGTTCGTTCAAGAGCCTCGCGGATGACGGCGCCGATATTCACGGGACGGGCACTCGACAGTATGTCGGATGATTCAACGCGTGACAACTGAATAATCTCGGTGACGAGGTTGGACAGGCGCCGCGCTTCGCGGCGAAGGCTGTCAGCAAACTTGTGCATTTGTTTCGGGTCGTCCAGCGCACCCTCCATTGCCTCGCTAAGCAGAGTGATGGCTCCAATCGGGGTTTTGATTTCGTGCGTGACGTTCGCGATGAAATCTCGACGGATAGTCTCGAAGTCGCGCTCGTCGGTCGAGTCTTCAACGAGAACCAGCACGAAGCCACTCCCGATGGACACCGCTCTCGCGTGCAAATATCGAACGTCACCGCCCGCACCGAGCGTCAGTTCGAACTCTACTTCGTGGGTTGAATCGGAGTCCTTGGCACTGCGGACGAGCTTTCGAATTTCTGCGCTGCGGATGACGCGACCCGATACAAGTCCCAGAGCGATGGCGCTGTTGGTTGCGCGAAGCACAGCGAGGGAACTGTCCACGACGAATCCGGCTGTCGCTAAAACGCTGATGAGACTCGAGGCCATGTCGGTCAGTGATTCGTCCGATGGTGAATTGCCGGGACGCATCCGCACTGATCGGAAAAACAAATAGGTCGCACCGATGGCGATGACAGCCACTACGACCGCCACCGTTACCAGAATGTCAATTGTTACCATTCAGTTCAGGTTAGGTGACGAACGGCACGCTATCGTGGTATTTACACCACACGGTGCTGTTGTTTCACCGTGCGTTAGCGAGTTGTTAGAGCGGAGTTCACCCTGCTCTGGTTCGTTAGAAGGACTGATTGAGAGGGTAGCCATGCGTGAAATGTTTGATCTGGAACTTGAGTCCGTTCAAGAGCGAATTGTTGAAATCGCCGACAGCGTGTTCAGCATTGTCACCGACGCATCGATGGCACTTTTGGAAGCAGACGTCAACGCGGCAGATCGAGCTCTTCTCGGCGCAGAAGGGGTCAGCGAGAAGGCGTTATCCCTCGACGAACTCGTCATACGCACGCTAGCCCTCCACGCGCCTGTCGCACGCGATCTTCGGATTTTGGTATCAACTCTTCGCATTTCTGCGTCGCTCGAGCGCATGGCAGCACTCGCCTCGCATATTGCCACCATCGCGCGATTCCGCTTCCCGGATTCCGCTGTGCCCGAAGCTTTATCGGACACGTTCGACGAAATGGCACGACTTGATATTCGCTTGTGCAAGAAGCTCGTGAAACTTCTCAAAAACACCTCGGTCGATCTCGCTCGGTCGATTCAAGCCGCTGATGAACGTGTCGATGAACTTCACCGCGAGGTGTTTGAAATTGTCCTCGACAAGAAGTGGAAAGAAAAAGCAGTGCAGACAGTTGATGTGACACTCGCGAGTCGTTACTTTGAGCGCATCGCTGATCACGTTGTTGATATCTCGTCAAAGGTCAGCTATCTGACGACCGCGGACTGGTCGGACAACGACCTCGACGACTAGCGCGTTGTGAGCACCTCGAACTCGGGGTGACGGCGAATAACGACGGGGACAAATGGGCACACCCCAACGATTCGATAGTCCGTGTTGTCTCGGAACCATTCGAGAACGGACACGACCAATTCGGTGCCGGCCCCCGTATTGCGCATTGTCGGGAGGACCTCGGTGTGAAACAGGCGTGCCACACCGTCGGTGACCTCGAAATCCACCCAGCCAACAGCGAGGCCATCGCGCAGACCCGTGATGCGCTCGTTCTCAACGCGTAAATCCATTACGTCCCCTAGTGTGCAGCGGCAGCAGCCTCGGCTGCCTCTTGGTGTCCGCTCTTCTCTCGAAGAGGCTCGGCTTTAATGAACCACGACAGGACAAACGCGATGATGGAGATGACCAGCGCAACGGAATACACCGACTGAGCAGACAGCGCAAAGCCCTCAATGAACGGTGCCTTGAGCACATCGGCGGCTCCATTGAGGAAGGAGGTGTTGCCACTCAGAGAGTCCGCCAACGATTCAGGGTTTGACGAAGCATTCGTGAACATTTCGATGATTCCCGCGTTGGCGGGGTCATTGACAATCGCCGGGTCGTTAAGCGCCGCTCCGAGCTGTTTTTGAGTATCGGCTCGGCTGAAGATGTCCTTGAGAGCTTCGGGGATCTTGCCAAACAATACGGAAAACAACACGGCAGTCCCGAGCGTGCCACCGATCTGGCGGAAGAACGTCGCGCCGGCGGTCGCAACACCGACCTGGCGCGGTTCGACGGCGTTTTGGCTGGCGATGGTCAACGTCTGCATCATCAGTCCGAGTCCAGAGCCCACGATCAACATCCCGATCATGAGGAACATGAGGTCGCTGTCTTTGTTGATTTGGACAAGCCACACGAACGCCACGACGAGCAGTCCGGTGCCGAAAATAGGCAGGGCCTTGTAGCGTCCCGTCTTGGAAATCACTCGCCCACCGATCGCGGTGGCCATCATGATTCCCAGAACCATCGGCAGCATTTGGATTCCACTCTCCGTGGGAGTGGATCCAACGACGAGTTGTAGGAATAACGGGATAGTCATCATCGCGCCGAACATTGCGAATCCAACAAGAATTCCGAGGACGGTGATTTGAGAGAACGTCGTCGATTTGAACAAGGACAGCGGGATGAGGGCATCGTCACCCATTCGCGCCTCGGCGAGGATGAATCCGACTATTCCAATGACACCGAGGGTGTACATCATGATGGAATTCCACGAGAGCCAACCCCACTCTCGGCCCTGCTCGGCGACGAGGAGCAGAGGCACGACAGCGATAATGACAGTGACAACACCGAGCCAGTCGATCGCCGATTTGTGGCGAATCTGGGGGACGTGGAGGAATCGCCACACCATGTATACGGCAATCGCGCCAATCGGGATGTTCACGAGGAACACCCAGCGCCACCCGTCAATCCACAGAATCTGGTCAGCGCCGGCGAAGAAGCCACCGACGAGAGGCCCAAGGACGCTCGATGAACCAAAGACGGCGATGAAGAAACCCTGGTACTTCGCGCGTTCACGCGGCGCAACCATGTCGGCGATGATCGTGAACGCGAGAGACATCAGTCCACCGCCACCGATTCCTTGAACGGCACGGAACACCGCGAGGGTGGGCATCGACCAGGCGAAACCGGACAAGATCGATCCAATCAAGAAGATGACGATGGACCACATGTAAATCGGCCGACGACCAAAGATGTCACTGAGTTTTCCCGCGATGGGGGTAATGACTGTCGACGTAATGAGATAGGCGGTTGTCACCCACGCTTGCATTGACAGGCCGTTGAGGTCGTCGGAAATCGTTCTCATCGCCGTTCCGACGACGGTCTGATCGAGCGACGAGAGGAACAGCCCCGACATCAACCCGATGAGTACCAGCCAGATTTCGCGGGGCGACATTGCGTCGGTTACGGGGACATTTTTGGCTGCGGTTGATTGAGGCACGACGGCAAGCATACGCCCGATAACCTTGGGTAATGATTCGTGCCCGGACGCTTCCTCTCGTACTCGCCCTTATCCTCGCGGGTTGTGTTTCGACCACGCCAGCCCATTCAGAGATCCCTGCCCCAACCCAAAAGGCGGCGGTCACGCCGGTGCCGATTCCCGCACCGACGGTTGCGGCCATTGATTTGACCCTGCATTCGATTGACGATGCCGATTCACTGTGGGTTGTCGCCGACAAGTTGCGCCCGATTCAGCCAAAGAAGTACGTCCCGTCTGGGCTTCGTACGCTCGATGTTCCTCACACCTATGAACCAACACTTCGCGCCGACGCGGCCAAAGCGTATCTGAAAATGTTTCGGGCGGCCAAGAACGACAAGGTAAACCTCGTCGTTCAAAGCGCTTACCGTTCATATTCCACGCAGGTGTCGGTCTACAACGGCTGGGTAGCGTCGTTGGGGCGAAAAGCGGCGGATTTGCAAAGTGCACGGCCAGGATATTCCGAACACCAGATCGGGTTGTCCGTCGACATCGCATCGGCAACGGCGGGCTGCACGATCCAAGCGTGTTTTTCGCGCACCCCCGAGGGCAAGTGGTTGACCAAGAACGCGTGGCGATTCGGATGGCACCTGCGTTATCCCAATGGAAAAACTGCGGTAACGGGATATAAATTCGAGCCGTGGCACTGGCGATACGTCGGAGTTGAACTCGCAGCCGAACTGAATCTCACGCCGAAAATCACGATGGAGGAGTTCTTCGGTTTGCCCGCAGCCCCTGACTACGCCCGATAACTCTCTGTTGAGCGCTGCCGCGGGCGATAGTCTGGAAACCCTGGGTGATCGAAAGGAGCCGACATGACATATGCCTATTTGGGACCCGTTGGCACCTTCACGTGGACCGCTCTTGGACAAGTTCCCGAGGCTGCGGGGGTTGACTGGCTTCCCGTAAACAATGTCGGGGAGGCACTGTCTGCTGTTATCGACGGTCGAGCAGAGGCTGCGATGATCGCCGTGGAGAACTCGATCGAAGGTGGTGTTAGTGCTGCTCAGGATGCACTCGCACAGTCGACGGGACTGCAGATTTTGGGCGAATACCTCGTTCCCGTGAACTTCGACGTCGTGGTCCGTGCGGGAACGACGCTCGCCGACATTCGCGTTGTTGTTGCACACCCCGTCGCGTACGCGCAGTGTCGTCGCTGGCTTGAAGCGAACCTCCCTCATCACGAACACCTTCCCGCGACCTCCAACGTCGCCGCGGCACATGAAATCGTGAACGGCGTTCGTGGGGACGCGGCGATTGCCCCTGCCGGTTTTGAAACGCACTCCGACCTCGCGACCCTCGATGCGGGAATCGGTGACAATCCTTCCGCTGTTACGCGGTTTGTTCTGATTGGCCGTCGTCGCCCGGTTTCCCCGCGCACCGGCACGGACAAAACGACGGTCATCGTTGAACTTCCCGACGACCGACCCGGTGGCTTGCTCGAAATGCTGGAACAGTTCGCCACTCGTGGGGTCAATTTGTCGTTACTCGAATCGCGACCCATCGGTGATTCCCTCGGACGATACCGATTCGTGATTGATATTGACGGGCACATCGAAGACGAACGTGTGGCCGACGCACTTCTTGGCCTTCGGCGTTACAGCCCCGGACTTCAGTTCCTCGGGTCCTACCACCGTGCCGATGGGCATACTCCCAGCGTGACCGCGCAATACTCCGACGCGGCATTCGTTGATGCCCGAGTGTGGCTTGATCGTCTTGTCGCCGGGGGTGAGGCGTAACGATGATTGACTCCATGCTGTTGCGAACCGAGCCGGACACCGTTCGTGCGTCGCTCGTCGCGCGCGGCGACGACCCCTCAGTCGTCGATGCGGCAATCGCCGCCGATCAGTCCCGTCGCGATGCGATTTCCGCGTTTGAGAAGCTTCGAGCTGAGCAAAATGCACACGGCAAACTGGTGGCGGTCGCTCCCAAGGAAGAGAAAGCCGCTCTCGTTGCGGCTGCTCAGGATTTGTCCGATCGGGTCAAGGCTGCTGAGAAATTGGCGTCGGACGCTGGCGAGGAGTTCACGCGTGTCGCCGCCGGCATCGGAAACATCATTATCGACGGCGTTCCGGCGGGCGGCGAAGACAATTTCGTCACACTTCGCGAGGTGGGTGAAATTCCGACGTTCGATTTCGAACCTCGAGACCACCTCGAACTCGGTGAAATGCTCGGGGCCATCGACACCGTCCGCGGCACCAAGGTGTCGGGGTCACGTTTCTACTTCCTTTCCGGAATAGGAGCCCGGCTCGAAATAGCACTCATGTCGCTCGCGCTCGACCGCGCACTCGCGGTCGGATTTACGCCGCTTATCACCCCGACCCTCGTCAGCCCCTCAATCATGCAGGGGACGGGTTTCCTCGGTGCGCACTCCGACGAGATTTACTACTTACCCGCGGATGATTTGTATTTGACGGGAACCAGTGAAGTGGCGCTCGCGGGATTCCACGCGGACGAGATCATCGACCTTGCGGCCGGCCCCAAGCGGTATGCCGGTTGGTCCACCTGTTACCGCCGCGAAGCCGGGTCGTACGGAAAAGACACCCGCGGAATTCTGCGTGTACACCAGTTCAACAAACTTGAGATGTTTTCATACTGCGCACCTGCCGAAGCAGAGGCCGAACACGACCGTCTCGTTGCATGGCAGGAAGAGATGATGGGGCTGCTCGGATTGTCCTACCGCGTGATTGATGTTGCCGCGGGAGACCTCGGTTCGTCGGCCGCTCGAAAGTTCGACATCGAAGCGTGGATCCCGACTCAGGGCGCGTATCGCGAACTCACGTCGACGTCGAACTGCACGACGTACCAGGCGCGCCGACTTAACATTCGACACCGATCCGAAGGCGGGTCAACAGAGACGGTCGCCACACTGAACGGAACACTCGCGACGACCCGTTGGCTCGTCGCAATTCTCGAGACGCATCAGAACGCGGACGGATCGGTGACGATTCCGGAGGCACTTCGTGCTTACCTCGGCGGTCTTGCCGTCGCGGAGCCGCTTTCGTGATGGCGGAACAATCCGAACCGTGGATGGTCGCCATCGATATTGATGGCACCCTCGTGTCCGACTACGGCACCCTCAACCCGTGGACCATTACAGAAGTCGGGCGACTGGTGGATGCGGGTCACCACGTCACGATCGCGACCGGTCGTTCCGTTCCGATGAGCCTTCCGTTCATCGAAGAACTGGGAATCTCGCCCGAATTTGTGGTCTGTGCAAATGGTGCGATTATCGTCCGCCGAGACGAGTCCCACCCGACGCGATACGCACGGGACACGGTTGAGTTGTTCGATCCGGGTCTCGTGCTGCGCGAGATACACGACACAATTCCAGACGCCCATTACGCCGTTGAAGACGAGACGGGTTTGCTGCGCTACATCGGCTGGTTCCCCGAAACGGGTGTCAATATGCACACCCAAAAGATGGAGACGTTCGAAGAGCTCTTGACCGATCAAGCCACCCGCGTGGTCGTCATCGCCCCCAATTCTCGACAGGACTATTTCACCGACGTCGTCGACATGCTCGGACTACACAAGGTGACATATTCAATCGGGTACACATCGTGGCTCGATATCGGGCCGCAAGGGGTCAATAAGGCGACAGCGCTTGAAAAGGTCCGCGAACGCTGGGGAATACCCCGAAACCGGGTGATGGCGATCGGTGACGGCCGAAACGATATCGACATGCTTGAGTGGGCAGGCGAATTTGGTCGCGGGATCGCGATGGGCCAAGCCCCAGAGGAAGTTCGCAACGCGGCAAGCGAAATAACGCTCGACGAGTCCGAAGGCGGGCTTCCGTCGGCTTTGGCGACACTCGCTTAACTCAGCCGATCCACTCAGTTAGACTTAACGGCGGAGGGCTGTCCGAGAGGCCGATGGAGCTGGTCTTGAAAACCAGTGGGCAGCAATGTCTCGTGGGTTCGAATCCCACGCCCTCCGCCCAAAACTTCCAGGAGATCAGTGACCAACGTGACACCGAACACACAACCAGAATCTTCACCACGTCACGCGGCGCAAGCCGTTCGTCGACCGTGGGGAACGATTCTGCGTGCTGTCGGGTTATCGCTTGCCGTCGCGCTGGTGTCGTCCTCTTCCATTGCGGGAATTGTCGCCTGGAAGATTACATCATCGATCAACTCTGTATCGTTGGCCGGCGAAGATATCAAGCTCTCGGGAATCGGCGCAATGAAAGGCGCCTTCAACGTACTCATTGTCGGGTCTGACACCCGCATTGGTCAACCGTCAAAATTTGGCGGCGAGGCAGCGGGCGCGACGCTCAATGACGTCAATATAGTTGTTCACGTTTCCGAAGACCACTCGCGCGCCGTTGCCGTATCAGTGCCGCGTGACTTGGTCGTTCCAATCCCGTCCTGCCCGCGCGAGGACGGTTCGGGAATGAATGCGTCGATGGCCGCACAGCCCATTAACGTCGCGCTCTATTACGGAGGGCTCGCGTGCGCCGTGCTCACCGCCGAAAATCTCACGGGACTCACTATCGATTACGCCGGCTTGATCACGTTCAACGGTGTTGCATCGCTTGCGACCGCGATCGGCGGGGTTGACGTGTGTGTCAACGCCGCGGTGGACGATCCCTATACAGGGCTCAAGTTCCCGGAAAAAGGCACGTACAACATTTCAGGCTGGGAGGCTCTCGCGTTCCTGCGCTCGCGTCACGGCGTGGGCGATGGGTCGGATCTCGGACGCATCTCTTCGCAACAGGTTTACCTCTCTTCGCTTGTTCGCAAGGTTCAAGACGAGGGGGTTTTGCTCGATCCAGCCAAAGTTTACGGTCTCGCATCTGTCGCCGCCAGCTCGATGACATTGTCGAACTCGCTTTCGAGCCTCGACACCATGGCCGCCATGGCCTTGGTGCTCAAGGACATCCCTCGCGAGAACATCATGTTTGTTCAGTACCCCAGCATGACGGGGCTCGGCGGAGTATATGCGGGAAAAGTCGCGCCGGTACGTGACCTTGCGGAGACGCTGTTCGCGGCAATCCGAGAAGACACGCCGTTCCGTCTCGACAAGGATGCAACGGGTGTCGGTTCTGAGATAGAGGCAACGGGTGTCGGTTCTGAAACAGGTGCAACAGATGTTGAATCTGAAATAAACGATAAAACGCAAAAAAAGGGATCCGGAGAAATTTTGAGCGGAATACAGGGTCAGTCCGCCGCGCAAAACACATGTTCTGTGTCGTACGGCACTTAGGAATAGTCATCGGAGTCCGCATCGTCTTGCATATTGGTCCCATGAAAACGGGAACCGAAGCGTTGTCGTCACGACTTCTATCTGAGCCACTTCCAGAGGCGCTCATTCTTCCGTCTGGCACCGCGTGGCCTCAAAGCCGGTCAGATGTCGTCAAGCATCCCCAACTAGAACTGTTGGGGACACGTCGCGGCGCTCTCATTGAACGTCGACTGGAAATGATTGTGGCTGACGCTCGACGACGCGATGTGCCGGAAGTCACGATTTTGCTGATTGCCGAAGCGCTAAACGTTGCTCAGTTCCCCGAATACATCATCAAGAGACTTGGGCAAATGGCGGACAAACTAGAGATTGTCTTTTTTGCGCGGGCACAAAGTGCGGCGCTTCTGTCGTTCGTTGCGCACAGGGTTCAATCCTGGACGTCGCCAACCTACATTCGACCTGAATACGCTGGAATTCTCAGGGGGACCCGAAAGCGATTCTATTATGACGTCTACGCGAGCCGATGGTCCGGTGACGACCACACTTTGACGATTCTTCCCTATTTCGAAGACGATCGTTCGACGGACGGACTCATGAAACGATTTGCCCGACACACGGGAATTGAGGTGCCAGAGGCCAATAAGGCCAACCGCGCGAACGCATCGCTTGGGAAAAAACAACTTGTACGCCTCGGCGAACTCAAGCACAGATTACGCTGGGCTCGGTCGATACCGGTTCTCACAAAACTCGCTGCATGGTTCTATTTCTCTGTTCTTCGGCGAATCCAGAACGAACCGCAAGGGTCTCGCTGGGTGCTGACAACCGGGGAAAGGCGCGAAATCGTTGAACGTTATCGCGAGTCAAACGCACGATTCAAGAAGCTGTTGGGCTCGGAATCGCGGCGGGATTTTTGGAAGCGCTGGTTCTCGGAATTGGAAGCGCCTCCCAGGAAATAAGTGGGTAACATGGACTGGTACGGGAGACGTCGCATAGTTCGGCCTAGTGCACCACCCTGCTAAGGTGGAGTTCCCTTTAGGGAGCCGTGGGTTCAAATCCCACCGTCTCC